>CAYTXB010000059.1:0-4166 GCA_964440895.1 uncultured Dehalococcoidales bacterium | reverse complement strand
AACGCGGCATACCTTGAAAGAAAAAAAGGTAAAGTAGACATCAAACCTGTCGAAGTATAAGTACAAATAAAGGCTTAGGAATTATATATATAAATTATCTTTTTCTAAGCCTTTTATTTTTTGCTTAGTAATTTCATTACTCGGTTTACCTGAAATTCTTCTTATGACTCTATAATAATCTTCAGTTAAACCTGAATTCATATCTTTTCCCTCCCAAAGCACAGACCTTTCTTTACCTATTATCTTTTTCATAGATTTATCAGAAATATTCTTTGATAACCCAATCAATTCCTTTGATCTTTGATTAATTATTTCAGGCTTTGTATGCTCTTTTGAGTAATAAGCTGATGTTCCTGGGCGAGAGGAATAAGGGAATACATGCAAATTGTTTAGGTAGGATTCCTTCACAACTCTTAATGTCTGGCTAAATTCATTTTCTGTTTCGGAGGGAAAACCAACAATAATATCAGTTGTTATTGATGCCAAGGGAATATTTTCATTTATCATATTCGTTATATCTATAAATTCCTGTGATGAATACTTTCTCCTCATTTTTTTTAAAATAACATTACTGCCGCTTTGCAGAGGAAGGTGAAAATGTGGACATAACCTACCTTGACTTTCATATTTCCATATATCAACTAGTTCTTGATCAATTTCTTTAGGCTGTAGCGAACTTACCCTTATCCTTTCCATGTTAGTTTCGTTTAATACCTTTCTTATAAGGCCTTTTAAATTAATATTTTCTAAATCAAACCCATAGTTTCCTAATTGAGTTCCTGTTAACACAACTTCCTTAATATCATTTTTATAAGCATTATTAATTTGATTTATTATAGTTTCAGGGCCAACACTTTTTTCTCTACCTCTTACATAAGGAATAATGCAATATGAACAAACTTGGTCACATCCTTCTTGGATTTTTATACTCGCTCTTGTTCTACCAATTAACGGGTAATTATCTATATTGGGAATATTTACAATTTCTTCATTTAGGTGGTCATATACTTTGCTTAAAATATCTTTCTTTTCTTTGTTTGTTATTACTAAATCTACTTCATTTATATTTTTAATTTTCTCTTTATCTCTTTCTGCATAGCAACCTGTCATAATTGTTAACACTTCAGGATTTTTCCTCTTAACTTTTCTTATAGATTTTCTGGCTTTTGAATCTGCAACATGAGTGACAGTACAAGAATTTAATATATAGATGTCTCTTGAGCCTATATCTTTGTTGTCAAAAACATTATGACCGGCAGAATAAAATTTTTTTGCTATTGATTGGCTATCAGCAAAATTTAGTTTGCAGCCGTGTGTCTCTATTTCAATATTTAATTTTTTCATAACTATAAATGTTGATTGAACTTCAGAATGTGAATATGATTATACATGCTTAAGGAGGTAATGCATGTCAACAAGAGTAGCAATTACAGGAGCTGGAGCCATTTCACCAGTAGGACTAACATCATCTGAATCGTGGGACTCAATTAAAAATGGAAAATTGGGTATTTCAAAAATTAAATCATTTGATTCAAGCAATTTGTCTGTGCATATTGCAGCAGAAGTAAAAGGTTTTAACCCTGAAGATATTTTGGGGAAAAAAGATTCTAGAAGATTAGACAGGTTCTCACAATTTGCATGTGTTGCTGCTATGGAAGCATTAGAAATGTCTGGTCTTGATATTGAATCTTTAGACCCAACTAGATTCTCATCTATTGTTGGGAGTGGTGTTGGCGGAATAATGACTCTTTCAGACCAATTTGAAGTTATGTTTAATAAGGGACCTGAACGAATATCTCCGTTTTTGATACCTATGATGTTACCTGATATGGCTTCAGGGAATGTGTCTATGAAGCTTGGATTAAAAGGAATCAACTACTCTCCTGTTTCTGCTTGTGCAACTGGAACTGATGCAATTGGTCAAGCATTCGATTTAATAGTGAAGGGAGATATTGATTTTGCTGTTGCTGGAGGCTCAGAAGCAGCGATATGCCCTATTGCAGTTGCCGGATTTGATTCGTGTAGAGCTCTTTCAAGCAACCAGGACCCAGAAACTGCTTGCAGGCCATTTGATAAAGAAAGAGATGGTTTTATATTAGGCGAAGGAGCAGGTATATTGCTTTTAGAAAATTATGATCATGCTGTAAAGAGAGGAGCTAATATTCTCGCTGAAGTTGTTGGTTACGGTGCTTCAAGTGATGCTCACCACATAACCCAACCATCTCCTGAAGGTGAAGGGGCAGCAAGAGCAATGAATTTGGCCCTTAAAAGAGCAAATTTAAGTCCTGATTCCATTAACTATATTAATGCTCACGGTACATCAACACCTTTGAATGATAAATTTGAAACAATGTCTATCAAAACCGTTTTTGGTGATGATGCTAAGACTCCTATAAGTTCTACTAAATCAATGACAGGTCATTTATTAGGTGCTGCAGGGGGCATTGAAGCTGTTTTTTGCGTTATGGCGATAAAAGATCAAGTTGCGCCACCAACTATAAATTATAAAAACCCAGATGAGGATTGCGACCTTGATTATATTCCCAACCAAGCTAGAGATACTAAATTAGAAACTGTGATGTCTAATTCTCTTGGTTTTGGCGGTCATAATGCATCTTTGATATTTACTAAACCTAGTTAGAATATTGCCTGTTTAACTTTTTTCTTCTGCCAGTAAGAACTTTCTTGGCCTCTGGTTTAGTTTGGTTATTGTCTTTAGGTCTAACAAATAAAATCATCAAAATTGTTGATATCACAAATAATGAGAAAGTGACTATATGAGCCTCTTGGATATCTAGATTGAATATCGTAAATTTAACGTCATCCATTCTCATAAATTGTATGATGAACCTACCAATTGAATACAAGAACATGTAAATTATCCACAAACTTCCATCAAAATTGAATTTATTTCTGGATTTAAATAAAAAAAGTACTATAAATGCATTCCAAATCATTTCATAAACTACCACTGGATGTGCTGCTATATTTGGATCCCCAAACAATCTTTCTGCACCTTTTCTTCCAGGAGAATCAGGGTGAGAAAAGACCCATCCCCAAGGCAAAGAGGTTGGAATACTTAAGTGCTCTCCATTCCAAATATCTCCTATTCTTCCAATAATGTGTGCTATAGCCATGGCTGGAGCAGCGTAATCAGCAATTTTACCTACTGGGTATTTCATATACTTTGCATATAATCCGCCAACCAATATACCTCCAATCATGCCACCCAAGAAACCTATTCCTCCTGTCCAAACCATAAATATTTTAGAAGGGTATTCAAGGTAATATCCTAAATTATCAAATACATGCATCAATCTAGCCCCAATAATTCCCCCCAATATGCCCCACAAGGCTACATCATAAGCAATATCAGTATTGATTCCGTCTCTTTTTGACCATCTAACTACTAGATATACAGCTACCAAAATACCAACAAAGCTCCAAAACCCATGCCAACTCATAGCAAATGGGCCGATTTCAAACATCATTGGATTAAAAGGTATAGTGATCATAGATTTAATTTTATTGAACAAAAAATATTGAGTCAATGAAAAAAATGTAGTCTAAAAATATGTTATAAAAGTTGGCAATTTATTAAAATAAAATACTATGAATTTATTAACACTTAAAAACAAAAATGTAGAATTCATTAAAGAATTTATTGACAGTAACCTTGTAGAGAAAGGTAACAGTAAAAACACTGCATCAGCTTACAAAAATGACTTAATGCAGTTCTTAAGTTGGTCTGAAAATAAGAATTATAACCTTAAATCAATTGATGAAAATCAAATAGAATTATATTTAGTTTATTTAGGAAAAAGAGGTTACAAGGAAGCATCCATTTCAAGGAAGACAGCGTGTTTAAAGGCATTTTTTAAGTTTCTTCTTAAGGAAAGTTATAAAAAAAATAATGTCATGAAAAATATCAGTAGAAATAATAAGTCTAAAAGCCTTCCAAAATCATTATCTGATAACGAAGTAAATCAAATTTTTAATTATTTAGAAAAAACTAAGGATAAAAATAAACTTAGAAATAAAGCTATATTCGAAATACTTTACGGATGCGGTCTAAGAGTTTCTGAATTAATAAACTTAGATATTGAAAATATTAATTTCGAAGAATCTCAAATTAAATGCACTGGAAAAGGAAATAAACAAAGAAT
>CAYTXB010000058.1:0-4268 GCA_964440895.1 uncultured Dehalococcoidales bacterium | reverse complement strand
AGTCCTTTTAGTACTGTTATTTCTTCAGATGTATATTTAGCGTTCGCCATGAAATAAAAATAAGATTGTTTAAACTTTATATTTTTAAATTATTATACTATTATCCCAAGTATAGTTCCTTTATAAACGTCACAATTTAAGGAAAAAATGATACCGAGAGAAAAACATATTTTGATGCTTCAAAGAATGATGAGAATTAGGTTCTTTGAAAACAAACTTATTGAATGTCAGAAAGCCGGAGAAATTGTAGGCTCTTTACATACCTATACCGGAGAAGAAGGTGTAGCAGTCGGGGCTTGTGTAGCACTTAATGACAATGATTATATTGCAGGAAATCATAGATCACACGGTCATCCGATAGCAAAAGGCGGAGACATAAATAAAGCTATGGCAGAAATATTTGGAAAAGAAGATGGGTATTGCAAAGGAAAAGGAGGCTCGATGCATTTAGCTGACTTTTCAATTGGGATTTTGGGGGAGTCAGGAATAGTTGCCTCTTCTGTTCCAGTAGCCACTGGTGCCGCTTTAACATCAAAACTTCAAAAAAAAGATTTTGTTTCTCTTGTATTTTTTGGAGACGGGGCCTCAAATCAAGGAGCTTGTCATGAATCAATGAATTTGGCCGCATTATGGAAGTTGCCAGTAATATTTGTATGTGAAAATAATCAATTTGCAGTAACCACATCTTATAAAGATTCTGTTTCAGTTGATCATGTTTCTGACAGAGCATCTGCATATGGAATTCCTGGAGTTCTGGTTGATGGCCAAGACGTTATCGCAATGTACGAAGCCACCGAACAAGCTGTAATAAGAGCAAGGTCTGGCGAAGGGCCAACTTTGATTGAGGGCCTAACTTATAGATATGAAGACCATTCACTAGGCTTGGCAAATGTTAGAAGAGATGGAAACTACAGGTCAGATGATGAATTAAATGAATGGCTCAAAAGAGATCCTATCGAGATACATAAAGAGTTTTTAATTAATCAAGACATGATGTCAAAGAAAGAAATTGACGAGCTTGAAAAAAAAGAAATTGTTTTAGTAGAAGAAGCTTTAGAATTTGCAAGAAAAAGCCCATATCCTGACCCAAGCCAACTTTATGATGACTTATTTACTGACCCCATCAGTTTTGCCTGAAAGGAGGGCATTTTGAAAAATTTAATGTACGTTGAAGCCTTAAATGAAGCAATTCGTGAAGAAATGGAAAATGATGAAGCGGTTTATTATATGGGTGAAGATGTAAGAGCATCTATCTATGGGGCCTCAAAAGATCTATTTAATAAATTTGGAGAAGACAGAGTTCTTGATACGCCATTATCTGAAAATGGTTTTATAGGTGCTGCAGTTGGCTCAAGCTTAGTTGGTATGCGCCCAGTAGTTGAAACTTTAACAAGCTTCATGTGGGTTGCAATGGACCAGTTGGTAAGTCAGCTTGCTAAAATGAAGTACATGTTTGGCGGACAGGCATCACTCCCGGTAACTATTAAGGCAGACATGTATTATAACGGCGGAATGGCAGCGCATCACTCTGATAGAAATTATCCTTTTTTTATGAATATGCCTGGAATAAAAGTCATAGTCCCAACATTTCCTGAGGATGCAAAAGGGCTGATGAAAACTGCAATTCGAGACAATGACCCATGTATAGTTTTTGTTGACGGTAATCTGGGCGGGCTTAAAGGAGAAGTTAAAGAAAATAATGAAATTGAAAATGGCGAGCTTCTAATACCATTTGGAAAAGCCAAGGTAGTTAAAGAAGGCACTGATTGTACTGTTGTAGGAATAGTTAATAGCAATGTTCATGCATTAAATGCTTCAAAAAAATTAGAAGAAGAAGGAATATCTATAGAAATTATTGACCCAAGAACACTTGTTCCGTTAGATAAACAAACAATATTAAATTCAGTTGAAAAAACAGGAAGAATAGTTGTTGTTGACCCTGCACATAAAGTGTGTAGCGCAGCAAGTGAAATCATTTCTGTTGTGGTTGAGGAAGGGTTTTGGAATTTACAAGCGCCACCACAAAAGGTTGCAGCTGAACAAGTTCATATTCCTTTTTCACAAGCCTTGGAGCCTTTAATTTTTCCTACCGAAGAAAAAATTATTGAAGCGGTTAAAAAAACCTTGGAGTAGTATATGGCAGATAAAATTTTCTTACCTCAATGGGGAATGGGTATGCAAGAAGCTACTGTAATTAAATGGTTAAAAAACGAAGGTGACAAAGTTAAAAAGGGTGATCCTGTTGTTGAAGTTGAATCGTCTAAGGTAAATGCAGAAGTTGAAGCAACTGCAGACGGAATTATTCTAAAAATAAAAGAAAATGAAGGTGAAGTTGTAAAAGTTGGCGGAGTGCTTGCATTTATTGGCAAAGAGGGCGAAACAATTGAAGATGAACAAGAACTTAAACCAGAACCAGCCCAAACAAATAAATTACGAGTAGAAAAAGATAATAAAAATATTAAAGTCCAAATAACCCCAATTGCTAGAAAGTTAGCAAAAGATTTAAAAATAAATTTAGAAGAAATAACAGGGACTGGCCCAAATGGAAGAATTACTGAACAGGATATAAAAAATCATAAATCAAGCGATAATGGAAATGCTCCAGATAGCCAAATATCAGGAATAAGAAAAATTATCTCTTTAAGGATGACCCAAAGTAGCCAAATTCCTTCAGTTACCCTTACTACAAAAGTTGATGTAACAGAATGTGTAAAATTTCAATCAAACCTTTTAAGTGATTGGAGAAAAGAAAAGATCAGGCCTACGTTTCAAGATATTATTGCTAAAGCAGTATCAAAGTCTTTAAGTGAATTTAATATCTTTAATTCACACTTTGTAGATAATCAAATAAAAACGTTCAATGAAATTAATTTAGGTATAGCTTATGCACTTAAAGAAGGGTTAGTTGTTCCAGTAATTAAAAAGTCTCAAGAAAAATCTTTGTTAGAAATTGCTAAAGAAATACGTGAGTTTAGCTCAAAAGAAAAAAAGGGTTTCTCTCAGGAAGATATTTCTGGAAGTACTTTTTCAATTACCAGCCTTAACTCTACAATTGTAGATAGCTTCAACCCTCTTATTAATCCCCCTGAAGTTGGAATTTTGGGTATTGGAAGAATCTCAGAAGAAACTCAAGTTATTTCAGAAAATTTAACATCTAGAAAAATTTGTTTTTTTAACCTTACCTTTGATCATAGAGTTGTTGACGGTTTTCCGGCAGCAAAATTCTTAGAATCTATTGTAAAAAATATTCAAAATCCTCAATCACTTGTTGAAAAATAAAAAATCAGTAGGAATTATAGTAAACCCTAATTCTGGAAAAGATATTAGAAGGTTAGTGTCAAATGCATTTGTGGTTCCTCAGCAGTATAAATCTAACGAACTTTTAAAACTTTATGAAGGGCTAGTAAACCAAGGAGTAAAAAAAGTTTTTGTTATGCCTGATTTTAGTGATGTGTCAAGAAGAGCTAGAGAAACTTACTCAAATAAAATTGATACAGTAATTTTGGAAACTAAGAGGCTAGACGAAGAAAGTACAACAATTGAGTCGGCAAAAAAAATGGATAACCTTGGTCTCGATTGCATAATAATTTTTGGTGGTGATGGAACCTCAAGATTAGTCTCAAATCACCTTAAAAATACACCAATACTGGCAATCTCAACAGGAACAAATAATCTATTTCCTGAAAATATTGATGGTACTGTTGCTGGAATTGTAGTTGGAAAATTTGTAAATTTCGATAATAAAGAATTGTTTATTAGTAAAACAAAAAAAATTGATATATTTTTTGGTGAACAGTATATGGATAGTGCATTGGTTGATATTGTAGTTACAGATATTCCATATGTTGGGGCTAGGGCAGTTTGGAGCATGGAGCCGATATCAGAAATTTTTATAAATAAGGTTAAGCCCACTGGAATTGGGTTTTCGTCAATAGGGTTTAATCTGACAAAGAGTCTTAAATTTGAAGAATCTATCTATATTAAAATTTCAAAAAATAAAAATAATTCAAAAATTAAATTTTACTCTCCAATCGCTCCTGGAAAAATTGAAGAAATTTTTATCGATAATTGGAAATTATTTAAAAAAAGTGAAATTATTAAAATTCAGACCATAAAAGGAACGTTAGCTCTTGATGGAGAAAGAAGACTAGAATTTAGTGATAAAAATAAAGCAAATATAAAAATAAATTATAATGGGCCAGAATGCCTAAAGTCAGAGGAGATATTATCAAATTAGAGTCAGAAATATGTTTAAATTCAGTTAATGA
>CAYTXB010000057.1:0-4361 GCA_964440895.1 uncultured Dehalococcoidales bacterium | reverse complement strand
GGCAATTAATCTCATTGGCGGAAAAGGTATTTATTCTCAGATAAATCAATTAAAACGAAACCCTCAAATAATTATAGGGACCCCTGGAAGAATAAATGATCACCTCGAAAGAAAATCATTGAACTTAAAAAACTGCTCTTTAGTTGTTTTAGATGAGATGGACAGGATGCTTGATATGGGTTTTGGGTATCAAGTAGATATGATCTTAAAATTTATTGATAAACGAAGACAAATGATTTTACTTTCTGCAACCTTGCCACCTCAAATATTAAAAATTTCTACAAAGTACCTTAGTGATCCTTCAAGAATTTCAATAAAAAATAATGAAGTACTTGAAACAAATATCAAGCAGAGAATAATAAATACAATTCCAAATGAGAAAATTAAAGTATTAGTTGAGCAAATAGAAGAAAGAGAAGGGTCGATACTTATTTTTGTTAAGACTAAAATAGGTGCTGATAAAGTTGTAAAAAAATTAAAGGCTAAGTCTATCAAAGCAAATGCATTGCATGGTGGGATGAGGCAAAATAAACGTTCAAAAATTATGCAAAATTTCAGAGATGAAAAATTCAGAATCCTAGTTGCAACTGACATAGCTTCCAGAGGACTTGATGTTCCTCACATAGAGCACATTATTAATTATGACATGCCTCAAGCCAGTGAAGATTTTATACACAGAATTGGCAGGACTGCTCGAGCTGGTTCTGTAGGTGAAGCAGTAAGCTTTTTAACCCCTAAAGATTCAAGGATATGGAAGTCAATTGAAAGGTTATTAGACAAAAAGGGCTCAAAAAATAACTTTAAAGATGTTAAAAATAATAAAAGTTCAAAATTTGTTAAGAAAAAAAGAAACAGGACTAGAAAAAAAGTAAAAAGGTAAAGTAATTTTTTAAAATGCACTTAGGTTACATATATTTATTTTTTGCAATAATTTTTGAAGTAACAGGCACACTTTTACTTCCTATCTCAAAGAATTTTACTAAACCTATCCCAAGCATAATTATCATTGGGCTTTATATATTTTCTACTTATTTAATGACATTTACACTAGATTATTTTCCTATTGGCATTGTTTATGCAATTTGGTCAGCTATGGGCATAGCTATAGTTGCAATTGTTAGTTACTTTGTTTATTCTCAAGCGCTTCAATGGCAGGCAATATTCGGATTAATGCTTGTAATTATAGGAGTAATATTATTGAATTTATTTTCTTCCGAACCTAAATCAAATGAAGAAAAGCAAAAGATGGACAGAGATACATTTATGGAGATGTCTGACTTAAACAAAAATGAATAATAAAGATAATGAAAATAAAGCAAAATTGGTGCCTAACTCAGAGATTAATGAGAAATTTGATGAAAACGAAAACCTAAATGAAGATTTGATAAAAGACCAATTATTCAATTTTTCATACGATTACAAAGGTTTTAGAAGAATTTCTGGATGGTGGATAATAATATTTTTATTTTTTATGATTTCTATACCAATAACAATCTTGTATTTATTTTATTTAGCTATCAGGTCAATTTTTAATTTAATTTTTTAATTTAAAATAATTTACAAATTGTGAATCCAAGACCAGCGCCAATAAGAGATGCTCCAAAATAGCCAACTAAATCGATTGAATATTGATCAAAATATTTTTTTATTAATTCCATAGTATTATTCTACATTAATTTTTCTTTAATTTTTATTATTTAAAAAATTTAATGAGATAATAGTATTAGCTATGAAATTTGAATGTAAAAAATGTAATAATACCTTTGAATTTTTGCATTTAAAAAATAAGGATTCCAGACTTTTTCAACTTTGTGACGATTGTTATGAAAAAGAAGTTAAAAAAGCGAATTCACAATACAAAGAAGTGAATAATAAAAATAAATACGAAAAAAGGTTTTACATAGCTGTAATTAGCTTCGTTGTGCTTGGTGCAAGTTTTTTTTGCTTCACTGATGGCTTTGCTGGTAATTGTGACCCTTCAATAGATGAATTCTGTGCGAATTATAAGAATACAAATGAATCCGATTAAGCTGTCAGCAATATTAATATTTGTTATTGGAACTATAGTTATTAACTTTTTTTTAATAATACTCAATACCTATATATTTAATGTAAGCAATCCGATAGTAATAAATGTAGTATTATCAATGTTTATTTCAAGTATATTTGCTAGAGGGTTTTATATAAAAAATATGCCGAATATAAAAATTAAGGACGATTTAAATGATAGTAACAATAATTAAATTCTTTTCTGGGGTTTTATTACTTTATCTTCTAAGTATCTTTACTGGATCAACTATTGCGATAATTGTCGGTTTTTTGTCAGCAATTACATACATATACATTGACTTAAAAAAAATAAAAAAAGATGACAAATAGCGCAGATTTTATAAAATTAGATCATCCTAAGGACTGCCCTTGCAGCGATTGTGAAATAAAGTTTGAACCCCCAGACCACGAAGAGCCACCTCATTATTGATTTAATTTATAATTTAAAATTTCTCTAACAACCTTTTGGTAGAAAATCTTGTATCCAGAAGAAATATTTTCAGTCCAATCGCCTGATGAATCACTATTAGCCCCATCTGAAATATATTTAAAAGATATAAAGGGCAATTGAAAACTTTTACAAACTTTTGCTAAAGCATATGCCTCCATGTCAAAAATTCCTTGGTAATCTAAATCTTCAGTTACGAATTTATCCCCAGTGTAGCAAGATAAATTTTTATTAAGAGGATTAAATATTGATTCTAAGCTAAAATCTATAATTATTTCTTTTTCAAAAGGAGTTTGAAAAGGTTCAAATCCTAATGGGAGGCAATCCATATCTTTTTCATAAAATCTTGTGCAATCAACAAATGTTCCAGGGTCTAAATAATTGCTTCCAGCTGTACCAAAATTTATAACTAAATTATATATATTTTTATTTTCAGCAAGATGTCTAGTAAGCTCGTAAGCTGCATTGACCTTGCCTACACCTGTAATTAAAACATCAAATTTATCTATAAATTCAGTATCTACCTCTTCTTTAAGAGCTACAACATATAAAGGGTTCACTTTCATAACATTAACTTGAAAATTGTCTCGAAATTATATTTATTACAACAATTGCTAAAAAAATGTATATAAACAATTTATAATTTAAGTTTAATCCTATATTTTTCCTTCTCTTATCGAGCTCTCTTAAATCATTTCCGGACTCTTTTACATCTTTTTCTCTTTGCTTGTCTTGCTTATAATTCCAATAAAACGCCAGAACCAATAGGGCCCCAAAGAGAAAATAAGTGATTATTTCAGTCATTTTTTAAGATTAATTTATTTCTTTTTTTCTTCTAAATTCAGCAATAATTGAAAATATGTTTGAGATTATTGTAAGCCACCAAAATGGTATTAAAATAAATACTCCAAATCCAATTTCATTTTCAGGGCTCGATGCTTCACTTAGTCCCTCTAACATATCAGGAACAACTGCCATGTATGCCAAAGTAGGAAGCAATAGCAATAATGCACCAATTTTTCCTTTAAAATAATAAGCTGCTATAACAATAGCGCCAATTGGAAGAACAATTCCCAAAAACCCTAAACCTTCAATCGCAATTGCAACCCATATATGAAAAATCACAATCACCGCATTCATTATTGCAGCGTTTCTAATATTTGAAAGAAAATTTGCTATTGTCATATTTAACCCCTTTATAAATTATTTATCTAAACTTTAATTTATTTAAACTTAAAATGTCTAATTGAGTTAAATAATATTCTTTGTTTGAGATGCTTTATCTAAAAAAGATGACCTAAACTGAATTCCCCACTTACCCTCAATGTTCGTCATTATCCATAATGTGTGGAAATTATGATATTCAACATCATCTGAGTTTCTTCTTGATTGATGAAGAAGTAAATGAACTTTACTTTCATCAGACTGAACAACCTTTATTTCAAGTGTAACAGTGTGATCCCAGCCTTCTTTTTTTAAATTTTCAGTCTGCTTGTCAAAACCATCAAGAAAATCTTGTTTATTTTTAAAAATTGAAAATTTATTCTTCCAAAGCCTTATGTGTGGATAATTTAATAAAGACGTGCATATATGCTTATCTCTTTTATTGAATCCGTCATCGTTCCAGGATACAGCTGCATCGACTGCTTCTTTTTCATAAGATTTCATTAAATAATTATATCTTCAAAAAAAATATAGAGTAAATTTGTTGAAAGATTTGAGAGGTCTTAAAGTGTTTGATATTTATATTGGAAAATTTATTTTTTAACTAAATTTGTTGCGTTAGTTTTCCCATTGTTATTTTCGATGTCAAAAGTAACTTCGTCACCTTCGTTCAAGTTTTCAATACCTGCTGCTCTCATAG
>CAYTXB010000056.1:1243-4408 GCA_964440895.1 uncultured Dehalococcoidales bacterium | reverse complement strand
ATAAAAATAAAGCTAAATTTATTTATGATATTGGTTATTCTAAAACTCAAGGAGACACAGTATATATATCTGTTATAGATAAAGATGGTAACGCATGCTCATTCATTAATAGCCTTTTTCAGAGCTTTGGTAGTGGCATAGTAATACCAAATTATGGGATAGCAATGAATAATAGAGGTTCACTATTTTCTTTAGATGATAATCATCCAAATAAATTCGAGCCATTAAAAAGGCCATTTAATACCATAATCCCATCTTTAATAACTAAAAATAATAAACTTGTAAGCTCATTAGGGGTGATGGGGGGGTTTCAGCAACCACAAGGACATCTTCAAGTGATTTCAAATATGATTGACTTAAATATGACTCCGCAAGCTTCTTTGGATTCACCAAGATTTAATTACGATTTCCAAACCTCCAATGTGAATTTGGAAGAGTCTTTTAATAAAGAGACTTATAAAATTTTAAAAGATTATAAACATAATATTAATGTTTTAAAAAAATATGAAAGAGGAACTTTTGGAGGGGGCCAAATAATTAATAAATTTGAAAATGTAATAATTTCTGGCTCTGACCCAAGAAAAGATGGTTTGGCTTTGAGTTACTAATATGAAAATATGCCTTGTTCTACCTTACGATATTTCTTTGACGGGAGGTGTAACAAATCATGTTGTAAATTTTGCTATAGAGCTTCAAGAAAAAGGCCAAGATGTTACAATTCTTACAACTTCATCAAAAAATAATTTTTTAATTAAAAACGTAGAAGTATTTAATTTAGGAAAACCAGTTCCAATTAAATTTGGAAGCACTGTTGCCAATATTTTATTATCTTGGAAAAGTTTATTTAAGGTTTATAATTTTTTTAAAAAAAATAAGTTTGATATTGTACATATTCATGAGCCCCTAGTGCCATTCATTTCAATATTTTCAACAATATTTTCAAGGTCAAAAACTGTACTAACTTTTCATGCAACTTTAAAAGAAAATTGGAAGTTTAGGGCTTGGGGGCTTCTGCTTAAGCCCTGGGTAGGGACGAAGAATTATATTATTGCTATTTCCAACTCAGCCCGCAAATCCTTAAAAATGTATAGCTATGACTTTCCATCTAATTTGCATCCTAATGGAGTAGGTAATCAATTTTTTTTAAAATCTAATTCTATAAAAAAAGATAAATTAAAAATTTTATTTGTTGGCAGAAACGAAAAAAGAAAAGGCGCTGAATTATTAATTAAAGCTTATAAAGGTTTAAATTATAAAAATATTAAAAATGATTATGAGCTTGTTATGATTGGAAAAGGTATAGAAAAGTTTAAAAATAAATACAATAATTTAGATAATTGTAAATTTTTTGGGCACCTTGAGGGTAAAAGCCTTTTGAATCATTATAGTAATTCCGATATTTTATGCTCACCAGCAATTGAAAATGAAAGCTTTGGAATTGTGCTAATTGAGGCAATGGCGTCAAAGACTGCAGTTTTGGCTTCAAACATTAATGGTTACAACGAAATAATTAATAATAAGAATGGATTATTATTTCAAAATAAAGATGTTAACGATTTAATTAATAAATTAACTTTATTGATTGAAGATGATAATTTAAGAAATAATTTAAAAAATTTTGGCTACGAATTTTCTAGAAAATATAACTGGAAAAAAGTTTCTGAAGATATATTGAAGGCGTACAAGAATTTATAAAAATGAACGATGTTTTTGAAAAATATAGACAGTCATTAAGAGAAACACTTGATATTTTTTTTATTAATCCAATTTTATTTTTATTAATTAAGCTTAAATTGACCCCTAATTTAATAACTTTAATTGGTTTTGGTACATGTGTTGCAGCTACATATTATATTTCAATAGGAAGTTTTGTATTGGGGGGTTTGTTGGTTTTTATATCAGGGGTAATGGATATTTTTGATGGCGCTATGGCTAGAAAAATGAATCTAATATCTGATAAAGGAGCCTTTTTAGATTCGACATTTGATAGATTAAGTGAATCTGTAATATTAGTTGGATTAATATATTTCTTTTCTAAAGAAAATGAATTAAATGCTGTTTTATTGGCATCTGCATCGTTAGTTTTTTCTCTTTTAATTAGCTATTTAAGGGCGAGGCTTGAAGGTTTAGGTTATAATTCCAAGAGTGGGTTTTTTACGAGACCTGAAAGAGTTTTAGTTGTAAGCCTAGGATTAATTTTCTTTAGCCCTGCTTTCACGGTTACTGTTTTGGCTATAGCTAGCCTATTAGGGCTTGCTCATCGTTTTTTAATTTTTTGGAGAATACTTAAGTAAAAATGAAAAATTTAATAAAACTTTTTTTCTTGGTAAGTATAATTTCTTATAATTTTTTTAATTATAATTTTATTTTTGCTGATCAAGATATTGTTAAAAATTATAATGTGACATCAGAGATTCCTGAAGGAATTAAATTTAGTATTGAATTGCTAAATTTTGATGACATTGATGACATTCAAGTAAAGTTCAAAATTGACGGCAGAAATTCATTTCAATATGAATACCTTAAAATGCCAAAAGATAATAATGTAATTGAACATTTCTTTTCCACTCTTCAGTCAAGTAGATATATTCCTCCAGCAAGTAAAATAGAATATTATTTTGAGATTTTTTTTAATGATGGTTCAAGTTTTAGAACTGAAAAGAAAAATGATGTACTTCTTGATAGTAGATTTGAGTGGGATTTAGTTCAAGGTGATGTAGTTGACGTATATTTTCACGGTCCAGTATCAAGAAGAGCTAAAAATGTTTTAAAGGCCTCAGATAAATCAGTTAATGATATATCTGAATTGTTGGGGGTGGATTCAAATAAACGAATTTCATTAGTTATGTACAATAATTATTCCGAAATGTTTGACGTAGTTGTAAAAAAAAGTCAGACCCAAGCTGGCTCTTTGATTACTGAGGGGCAGGCTTTTTCAACTGAGAATATTGTACTCGTAGATGGCGGGGCAAGATCAGCATTGGGTGTAGCTACTCATGAGATTACACACATAATTGTTTCAAGAGCAACTAAAGATTCATATGTTGGGGTACCTCTATGGCTTAATGAGGGGTTAGCTGAATTTGGAAATGTTGAGCAGGATTCAGGATATGATAGATATTTAGAATGGGCAGTAGATACAAACAGGCTATTCCCTTTCTCTTC
>CAYTXB010000056.1:0-1143 GCA_964440895.1 uncultured Dehalococcoidales bacterium | reverse complement strand
TTAGTAAAGGATTTTATTATGCCTGATTTTGATTCTGGTAGTTTAGCTTGGATGATTATGGCTTCTGCCTTAGTTTTGTTTATGACTCCTGGTTTAGCCTTTTTTTATGGTGGGTTAGTTAGAGCAAAAAACGTTGTAAGTACCATGATGTATTCATTTGCAGCAATGGCCTTAATGCCAGTTATATGGGTTTTATGGGGTTACTCATTAGCTTTTGGTGAAGGAAATGCATTCATAGGTGATTTTAGTTACTTCTTGCTTGATGGGATAAACATGACATCTCCTGAAGCTGGATCAGAGGTAATGTTTGTAATTTTTCAAGGTATGTTTGCCATTATTACTCCTGCTTTAATAACTGGAGCTTTTGTTGAAAGGTTTAAATTTTCAACATATTTAATTTTTATTACATTGTGGGTTACTTTAGTTTATGCTCCAGTATGCCATTGGGTATGGGGTGGAGGCTGGATAAGCCAAGGTGTTTTTGGTGATCAAGGTGCATTAGATTTTGCTGGAGGAACTGTTGTTCACTTAAATGCAGGTGCAGCTGCTTTAGTTGCAGCATATATGGTTGGAAAAAGAAGAGGTGGCGCAGCAGGAACAATTGTTGCTCATAATGTACCTTACGTAATTTTAGGTGCATCTATACTCTGGTTTGGTTGGTTTGGATTTAACGCAGGAAGTGAATTAGCTGCTGACGGAATCGCAGCTAACGCGTTTCTTACTACAAATACGGCTGCAGCGATGGCAGCTTTAACATGGCTTGTAATTTCTGGTTTACATACTGGAAAAATGAGTGCTGTTGGAGCAGCTACTGGAGCTGTTGCAGGTTTAGTAGCTATTACACCCGCCTGTGGATGGGTTGATGTAGGTGGAGCACTTATGATTGGGTTATCAGCAAGTATAGTTTGTTACTCATGTGCACTTTTAATGGAAAAATCAGGTGTTGATGACGCTTTAGTAGTATTTGGTGTTCATGGAATTGGTGGAGCTTGGGGTGCTCTTATGACAGGAGTTTTTGCTTCTGAAGCTATTGGTGGAGTTAAAGGGCTTATTGAAGGCAATGGAACAATAGTATTAGAGCAACTGGTTGGAATTGTTGCTACATTCTTATACTCTGGAATAGCTACATTTATTATTTTAAAA
>CAYTXB010000055.1:0-4423 GCA_964440895.1 uncultured Dehalococcoidales bacterium | reverse complement strand
TTATATTTTTTTAAAAAATTGATTATTAAATTTTCAATTTTACGTACTAAATCAACAGGTTTTATATTAAATTTTTTAATTGGAATAATTAGATAACAAACCAATTGGCCTTTATTATGAATAGTAACTTGGCCGCCTCTATCAGAACTTATTATCTGAAAACCTCTTTTTTTTATTTCCTCACTTGAAAATAATATGTCCTCTTTGCTACCTCTTGTGCCAATGGTTATTACTTTATTATGTTCTAAAAATAGTATGTTTGCTTGGCTGGTTGATAAATTATGAATATCTTTTTGAGTTGAAATTCCGTATTGGTATTCAACTTCGCCTAAATCATTTAATTTAATTTTTTGAATGTTCATTTAAAATTTAAATATATTGACATAATTATAATTTCTAATAAATTTAATTATGATGATAAATAAATTTACATTCTATCTTATTTTATTGCTATTAATTCCTTTAGGCATAGCATGTGGTGAAGGTACGAATGAAACTTCTGGAGAGGTAGATATGGCCAAAGAATATTATGCATTTATAGAATTAGAAGACCAAAATGGCGAAAACATGGGCAAGGTGAAAATAGAATTATATGCAGATAAAACGCCAAAAACGGTTCAAAACTTTGTCGATTTGAGCAATTCAGGGTTTTATGATGGAGTAATTTTTCATAGAGTTATTCCTGGATTTATGGCACAAACAGGAGATCCAGATGGCACAGGTACTGGCGGTCCTGGATATACATTTGAAGATGAATTTCATCCTTCTTTAAGCCATGATTCTGCAGGAATATTATCAATGGCAAATAGAGGGCCTGATACGAATGGCAGTCAATTTTTTATAACTTACGGACCAACTCCTCACTTAGACAATATGCATTCTGTTTTTGGAAAAGTTGTTGAAGGTCAAGATTTAATTGAAGCAATACCACCAAGAGATCCATCAATGATAAATGACCCTGCAGTTAAAATGATTAGTATTGAAATAAGGGAAAACTAAGCTAACCCACTTGTTGCATTTTTAACTGGAAATAGCAATTGATTTTCCTTGCAGCAAACTATAAATAATTTTCCTTCAAAACCCACTGATGATTCGCTCTTGATTACTGATGAGCCGCTTATAGGTTTCCCATCAACTCTTATTGTGTGATTGGAGCTCATAGGGCTTAAAATAATATAATTTTCATGGAAGGTAAGTTTAAAGTTACCAAAATTATATTTTTTCATTTCTGTGGGCATTAAAGAATTTTTATTTAAAATATTAGATAAGAAACTTTTTTTAACTTCTGAAAAATCAACAATAAAGTTTCTGCCCGAATCTAGTAAATATCCATGAGGCTTAACTTGGTCGTTCCATTTTTTTGCTAGAAAAATAACAATAAGTAACATAATTGATAAAACAATTGCACTTGAAATATATAAAATTATTTTAAGGTTAGATTGAGGCCTTATTACTGTAACTTGCTGTATTGGAGAATCGTAAATATTACCCATAAAAACCATATTCAAATTAGCTGAAAGATTAAATTTTTCCTCAATATATTCTTTTGAAGAAATAAAAAATTCATAATCTTTACCTGAGCCAATCTTATTTTTTGAAGTAAGGATAATTTCTCTATTAAATCCTTCCTTGTCATACAAATTGACTTCTAAGTCTCCTGATGAAATTTCATATGGAATTCCATTTACTTCAGACCTAATAAAGCCGACTATATTTTCTATATTTTGGCTATTTGAAATATCCAAATTAGACATTAAAAATATTTTAGGAAATTGTTGTGTAGTTATCAAAAATTCAACAGGATACTCAATTTCACTATTTTTCCAACCAACTTTCACTATTGCAATATTTTCTCCGAGCCCAGAATCTGCAGATATTAAAGCTGTATAAACACCATCTCCTTCAACCTTATCTCCGGACATGCCATTATCTTCCATGTTGTAATTTTGTATTACCCCGGAATTCCATCTCATTTCTAATTCAACATTTAAAAACTGCTCAAGAGATTTATCTTGATGTTCAACCTTTATTTCTATTGGAACAACTGTTGATCCAGGTATTGTTGCAGATGAAACCATATCAACAATAACTAAGTCATTTCCATCTGCATTTAAGCCTTTTATTGGCATACCCACAAAAAGTGCAAATGAAAATAAAAATATAGATAGTTTTAATAAATTTTTCATAAATTTTTTTCTAGTTTTCTCAATTCTAATATTTAGAGTTATCAAATTTCTATAATTTAAGGTTCAAAAAAAACAGATTTTCTACTAAAATCAAATAAATAGAGGGATAAATGAAAATTATAAATATCAAAACTCATTTATATGAATTTGAAAATAATAGAGTTGTTGGAGACGCGAATTCGCCTGCCGGAAGAAAGCTTCAATCAAACCTCCTAATTGAAATTGAAACAGATGAGGGAATTACAGGATATTCATCATCTGGAGCAGCTGCAAAACCTTTAGTTGAATCTATGTTCAACAGAGCACTCAAAGACAAAGATCCAGCAAATGTAAAAGGTATCACAAAGCAAATGATCGATTTTGCTTTTAAAGGTGGTCATGGAGGAATGATTAATGAAGCTATTTCAGCATTGGATATTGCATTATGGGACTTGAAAGCAAAATCAAATAATGAGCCTTTATGGAAAACTCTTGGAGGCCTAACCCCTAAAGCAAGAGCTTATGCAAGTGGATTAGATATACCCATGAACGATAAAAATTTAAAAGAGTGGTATGAAAAAATGGCCAGCTGGGGATTTGATGGCGGAAAACTTAAGGTTGGGTTAAATCAGGATGATGATATTAGAAGAATTGGAATTATGAGAGATGCCTTAAAGGTAAATAGTGAAAACCCATTAATTATGATTGATTCGAATGAATATTGGTCACCAAAACAAGCAATAAGATTTATTTCTGAAATAGAAGAAACTTTTGATCTTACCTGGGCTGAAGAGCCAGCAAGAAGGTGGGATTTTATAGGATTAAAAAAAGTATCTGATGGAATTAAAACTGCAGTTTGTGCTGGAGAAAATTTAAAAACAATGGGAGATTTCCTTCCTTATTTTCATTATAAGTCAGCAGATGTAATTCAAGTAAGCTCAGGTATGGGCGGAGTTACTACAGCTATGCAGCTAGCTGATGCAGCATATGGTTTTGAATTACCTGTAACTTTGGGTGGGTCTTTTGGGCATGTTCATGCTCACATGGCTCCAGCAATTCCGAATTTTATGATTATGGAAATTACTCAAGAAGAGCCAGATCCATGCATGTCATGGGATGTGACTTTTGAAAATGGTTATGCAATTCCTGGAAATAAACCTGGAATTGGTGTTGAAATTAATTATGATGTTTTAGAAAAAATGAAGGTAGAGAAAACTTCACCTTCAACCCAATCATCTCCATTTGGAAGAAGACCAGGTGCTGGGCTTTATCAAGTATCACCATCTAAAGACGAAATTGAAAATTCAGAGAGATTAAATAAATGAAAATAACCGATTTTAAAATTACATACTGGGAAGGAAAAGCTGAAAGAGCTATAGGTGATGCTAATGGTCCCTATGGAAGCAATAGGTTACCTGGGAGTTTTCTTGAAATATACACAGATGAAGGGATTACGGGATATTCATTAATTGGGAATGGATTTGTTGAAAAATTATTCCCTTTACTAGAAGGAAAAGATCCAAGGTCAGTAGTTGGTTTATGGAAAGAAATGAATGATCTGGTTTTTAAAGGAGGTAATGAAGGAGAGAGATGTGATGCAATATCGGCAATTGATCTTGCCTTATGGGATTTAAAAGCAAAAATTGCAGATCAGCCACTATGGAAACTTCTAGGATCATCAACTAATTCTGTTAAAGCCTACGCATCAGGTATAGATTTAAATTTAACTGATGATGAAATATACAAATTCTATTCAAGAATGGCTGATATGGGCATTGATGCAGGAAAATTAAAAGTTGGCCTCGATTTGGATTCTGACGAGAAAAGACTCGGAATAATGAAAGATGCTCTTTCAAAAGCAAATGATAGACCACTTTTATGCATAGATAGTAATGAATATTGGTCTCCTAAACAAGCTATAAGATTTATTAGCAAATTAGAAGAGAAATTTGATATTACTTGGGCTGAAGAACCAGCTAGAAGATGGGATTATAATGGATTAAAAAAAGTTTCAGACAATATTAAAGCTGCAGTTGCGACTGGCGAAAATATAAATGATTTAGCTGAATTTATGCCATTAATTGATAACGGTGCAGTCGATATTGTAGAAGTAGGGATGGGCACTACTGGACTAACAGGTGCAATGAAAGTAGCAAATATGGCATATGCATATGAACTACCTGTCGCAATGATGAACTGTCCAGGAAATACTATGGCTCACTTAGCTACCAATCTCCCAAACCATATGATGATGGAAG
>CAYTXB010000054.1:0-4426 GCA_964440895.1 uncultured Dehalococcoidales bacterium | reverse complement strand
TACCTTTAAAAAATAGTACTTTTTCAGCATCTTATGAAAGATTTATTCCTAGAAATGAAATGGATATTGCAGTTGCGGCTGTGGCATCTTCAGTTTCTTTGGAAAATGGAAAAATTTCATCTTGCAGAATAGCTCTTGCAGCTGTGGGTCCAACACCAATTTTTGCTGAAGAAGCATCTCAGATGCTTATCGGTAAGGAACCTACAGAAGAAAATATTAAAAATGCTTCAAATAAAGCCAAAGAAATTGCTTCTCCTATTTCAGATATGAGAGGAACTGTTGAACACAGAAAAGATTTAATTGAAGTTTTAACAAGAAGAACGCTTTCAAAAGCTGTAGAAAGAGTGGGAGTTTAAATGTCAGATAATAATGTAAGAAAAGTAGCTATTAACACTACTATAAATGGCCAAGAAATGGATATATTGGTTGACCCATATGTTAGTTTGCTAGAAACGTTGAGAGAGGTTGTAGGCATGACTGGAACAAAAGAGGGTTGTAATGATGGAAATTGTGGCGCTTGTACCATAAATATTGATGGAAGAATTGTAGATTCATGTCTTGTTTTAGGAGTTGAAGCAGAAGGAAAAAATATTGAAACTGTTGAGGGTATGGCAACTCCTGAGGGGCTTCATCCTCTTCAACAAGCTTTCTTAGAAGAAGCAGCATTGCAATGTGGAATTTGCACACCTGGATTTTTAGTATCTGCCAAAGCTCTTTTAGATAATGAGCCAAAACCGTCAGAAGATAGGATTAGGCACTGGTTAGCAGGAAATTTATGCAGATGTACAGGATATGACAAAATTGTAAAGGCAGTAAAAAAAGCATCAGATTAATAGGGGGATTAAATGGTTTCTAAAGAAAAAAAAAGTGATTATAAAGTAATTGGAACAAGACCGATTAGACATGATGGTTACGACAAAGTAACGGGTAGGGCTCAATATGGGGCTGATATAAAATTGCCTGGAATGATTTATGGCGCTGTTCTTAGAAGTCCTTACGCCCATGCAAAAATTAAAAGTATAGATACTGCTAAGGCTGAAAATACAAATGGGGTTTTTGCAGTAATGACCGCAAAAGATTTGCCTAGACTAACAGACAAGCAAAGAGGTAACTCCGAAGAATCAGGATCTGAAAAACATTTAAGTGAAAATGTTATGGCATTGGACAAAGTACTTTATAAAGGTCACGTAGTTGCCGCAGTTTCTGCAAATGACGTAAACACTGCCAGAGAAGCTGTAAAAAAAATTATTGTTGAATACGAAGTTTTGAAGCCGGTTATAAATGTTGATCAGGCAATGGATAAAGATGCACCAATACTCCACGAGGAGTTTATTGGTGATCATTTAGGTAAAAAGGTAAAAAATACAAATATTGCAACTTATAATAGATATAAAATAGGAAATGCTGAAGATGCATTCAAAAATTGTGATCTTGTGGTTGAAAAAGAAGTAGAACTTCAAACAGTTCATCAAGGGTACATTGAGCCACACAGTGGCACTGCTATATGGGATGAGGACGATAGGGTGAAAGTATGGACTAGCACTCAGGGATCTTTTTCAAATAGAGATAGTGTCTCTAAGGTTTTAAGTCTTGATGTATCTAGAGTAAAAGTTACGCCTATGGAAATAGGAGGAGGTTTTGGAGGCAAAATACCAGTTTATTTAGAACCTATTGCCGCAGTTTTATCAAAAAAATCTAGAAGACCAGTTCAGCTAGTTATGTCTAGGACAGATGTTTTTGATGCAAGTGGTCCTGCACCTGGAGGTAAAGTTATTGTTAAAATAGGTGTTGATAAAAATGGAAAAATGTTAGCCGGCTATGCTGATATTAGACTAGAGGCTGGTGGTTACCCTGAAGCTTTTATTGAAGCAGCTGCAAAATGCGTTTTTTCTTGCTACGACATCCCTGCAATGGACATTGAAGCTTATGACGTTCTCGTTAATAAACCAAGTTCTGCCCCATACAGAGCCCCTGGTTCTCCTCAAGTTGCTTTTGCTACAGAAACGGTTGTAGATGAGATTTGTAAAAAACTTAATATGGACTTAATAGATTTCAGATTATTGAATGTTGCTGAGAAAGGGACCAGGACAGCACTTGGGCCTAAATATAGAAAAATTGGTTTAAAGGAAGTTCTTGAAGCTGCAAAAAAATCTGATCATTGGAATTCCAAAATTGACAACAAGCCATCAAATGGAAAATTAAGAGGAAGGGGCATTGCGAGCGGATATTGGTTTAATATTGGAGAGAAATCAGCTGTTAATTTGTCTCTAAATATGGATGGCACTGTTATTTTAACTGAAGGTTCAACTGACATTGGTGGATCAAGAGCATCTATTGCCATGCAAGCAGCTGAAGTATTAGGTATTAAGGCTGAGTCAGTTAGACCCTCTGTAGTAGATACTGACAGCATAGGCCACACAGATGTAACTGGTGGAAGCAGAACAACTTATGCCACTGGTTATGCTGCATACAAAGCTGCCCATATTTTGATTGATGAAATAACAAGCAAAGCAGCAAAAATTTGGGACATACCTGAAGATGAAATAATTTATGAAAATGGTGCAATAAGCTCAAAGACTGATTCAGAGTTAAAAATGACTCTAAGAGAATTTGCAGATCAAAATCCTTTTGGCCCAGTTGTTTCTAGTGCTTCAGTAGATCTAGAAGAAGCTGCTGGAGGGTTCGGGGCTCATATTGTTGATCTTGAAATTGACCCTGAAACAGGTAAGACAGATGTAATTAGATACACTGTTCTTCAAGATGTCGGTAAAGCAATTCACCCTGCATATGTTGAAGGTCAGCTTCAAGGTGGAGCTACACAAGGAATTGGTTGGGCTCTTAATGAAGAATATTTTATGAGCGAAAAAGGTACCATGCTTAATTCAAGTTACCTTGATTATAGGATGCCAATTGCATTGGACCTGCCTATGATAGAAACAGTATTAGTAGAAGTTCCAAGTGAAGATCATCCGTTCGGGGTGAGAGGAGTTGGTGAGACACCAATTTGTCCTCCGGTTCCTGCAATATCAAACGCAGTAAATGATGCCATTGGTACAAGAATTTTGAGCACACCAATAAAAGCTTCAAAAATATTAAATACCTTGAAAAATATTTAAATTTTTTTCATGATAAAAGTTTTTTTGCCTTACAGAACTAGGAAATTATTTGATTTGCCCGTCGAAGTAAATGCGGAAGGTAATAATCTAAGAAATTTGATAGAATTTTTAGATAAAAAATATCCTGGTTTAAAACAGGAATTAGTTGATGAAGAGAAATTGAAACCTACAATCTCTGCAGTCATTGATGGAAGGACTACAAGGCTAGGATTGATACAGAAATTAGAAAATGTCTCAGAAATTCATTTCTTGCCTTCAATTGCTGGTGGATAAATTATGAAAAAAAAATTTCCTGACTTAGATTCTAAGCCTTCTTTTTCAAATATAGAAAATGAAATTTTAGATTTTTGGAATAAAAATAATATTTTCCAAAAGAGTTTAGATAAAAATTATGATTCTGAATATGTTTTTTATGATGGCCCACCTTTTGCAAATGGACTTCCTCATTACGGTCATTTACTAACAGGATTTGTTAAAGATATTATTCCTAGGTTTCACACAATGCTTGGTAATAAAGTTGATAGAAGATTTGGATGGGATTGTCATGGATTGCCTGCAGAGATGGAATCTGAAAAAGAAATTGGAGTATCGGGTAGAGCCGAAATAATTAAATTTGGTGTTGAAAACTTTAATGATCATTGCAAGCAATCTGTAATGAAATATACCCAGGAATGGGAGAAGTCAGTTTATCGTCAAGCTAGATGGGTTGATTTTAAAAATGATTATAAAACTATGGATATTTCTTACATGGAGTCTGTTATATGGGCTTTTAAAGAATTATGGAAAAAAGGGTTAATTTATGAGAAAGACAGGGTTATGCCATATTCATGGAAAGCAGAAACCCCGATTTCAAATTTTGAAACAAGACTTGATGATTCTTACAGAGAAAGAACAGACCCTGCAGTTACAGTTAAAGTAAAAATTGCAGATTATGACATCGAATCATCTATCTTAATTTGGACAACTACTCCTTGGACATTACCTTCTAACTTGGCGATTGCCGTAAATGAAGATTTGGACTATTTAATTTTAACTAAAGATGGAGAAAATTTAATAATTGGTGAATTTGCATTAGACAAATACTCTGAAGAACTCGATGGTTTTAAAGTA
Organism: uncultured Dehalococcoidales bacterium; assembly: GCA_964440895.1. Classification (GTDB taxonomy): domain Bacteria; phylum Chloroflexota; class Dehalococcoidia; order Lucifugimonadales; family Lucifugimonadaceae. The sequence goes on along the minus strand of CAYTXB010000054.1, from coordinate 200 downwards.
ATAAAAAAAATAAAAGGGAAAGAAATTGTAGGATTAAGTTATGTTCCAATATTTCCGTATTTTAAAGATGAAAAAAATGCATTTAAGATTCTTTCTGGAGAATTTGTAAATACTGAAGAAGGTACAGGGATTGTCCATATGGCTCCAGGATTTGGTGAAGATGATCAAATTATTTGTGAACAAAATGGAATTAGTTCAAT
>CAYTXB010000053.1:0-4439 GCA_964440895.1 uncultured Dehalococcoidales bacterium | reverse complement strand
AGTAGTGGGTCAGCAGCAGCAGTTGCTTCAAATTTTTCTCCAATTGCAATCGGAAGTGACACAGGTGGCTCCATAAGGATGCCCGCTTCTTTCTGTGGCGTTACAGGTTTCAAGCCTTCCTATAATAAACTATCAACTAAAGGTGTCTTTCCGCTTTCTTGGACCTTAGATACTATTGGCCCTATAGCAAAATCAACAAGAGACTGCGCTTTATTTGTTGAGGAAGTATGTAAATATCAATCAATTCCTGATTTAGAACCATTTAAAGGATTTAAAGTAAACATGATTGATAATTTTGATTCTATGCTTCCTGTAAGACTTAAAATCGGAATTCCAGTTGGAAAATATTTTGAAGACTTAGAGCCCGAAGTATTTAAAATTTATCAAAATTCGATTCAAATGATGAAAGAAAATGGGGCAGAAATAGTTGAAATTGATTTAGATTGGTTATCTTTATGTAGGCCAGTAAATGTAATAATTACCATGGCAGAAGCAATAAAAATACATTCTAAAATTCTTAAAAAAAATTACGATAATTATACTTATGAAGTTGTAAGCAGATTAGTTGCAGGTGAGGCATTAAGTATTGAGGATTATCTTGGTTCTCTTAGAGTAATGAATTATTTTCAAAATAAAATTGACCAAGTCTATGAAAAAGTAAATATTATTGCTTGCCCAACTAACCCTGTTCTTCCAGACAAAATACAGAATTATAGTAAAGAAAATATGTCGAGTACTTCAAAGGTAATTGGTGCAAGAATACCAGCTTTTACGAGCATTTTTAATGTAACTAGGCAACCATCAATAAGCACAAGGGCAGGATTTTCGTCTAACGGATTGCCAGTAGGAATAATGTTTACTGGTAAATTTAATCAAGATTTTGGAGTATTGCAAGTAGGAAATTGGTTTGAAAAATTAAATAAAAATATTAATGAAATGGCTCCATTAATTAGTTAGATTAATTTTTTTAATGATCAGATTACATAATTTTATTGATTCATTTTCATCTAAGCCTTCACATAGAATTACGACATTTTCGTAAATTAAATAATATAAATATTTAGCTTTAGCTGACCCTGGCCCTGATCCAGCCCCCCTTCTATTAACTCTCCTGTCTGAATTTCCTTCTTTCCAAGTAACATCTCTTGATGCAAGGATTGCATCCTTTCCTATAACTTCTTCAATTATATTTATGGAATCTAAAGCTGATTTATGATTTCTGTAAAACCTTAATTCGTAATCTCTGGGATTGCTAAACTCATCTTTTAGCCAGCCATAATGCGCTGAAACAGCCCCTTTTAATTGAGAAATATTATAATTTTTTACCTCTTTAAAACCTTTAGAAATAAATAGATCAATACTTAAAATCTCATTAGAATTTGTAATTTGGTCTAAATTACTTTCTGTAGTTTCTTGGTTATTATTACAAGAAATCATTGCAAGAATTAATAAAGTATTGAGTAAAATTAATTTATAAATTTTTTTCATATTTTTTTAAAATAATTAAAATAAATATTGATGACATGATAGCAAAAATTATTGATAGTGATATAGATACAGAAAAATAATTTTCTAAAGATATATGTGAAATAAATTTAGGAAGGCTTCCTAAAATTAATCCATAAAAAAAAATAGTTAAATTATTTTGAAGATAAAATAAAATTTTTGAAATCAATTTAATAGATATGAATATTCCAAAAATCCCCCCAAACATAAAAAATATTAAAAAAGAAATGTCTAAATTGCTTATGGCTTTGATTAGGCTTTCATAAGTTCCTAACGCAATTAGCATTAAAGAGCCACTAATTCCTGGGATTATCATAAATGACATTGCGATTAATCCTGAAATAAAAACAATTGGATAATTTTGCGCATTAAATAAATTTTCAGGTATTAATAAAGTGCTAAAACCAAAAAGAATTCCGCTAAGAAAGAATAAAATATATTTTTCTGGTTTATCAATTTTATAAATGTTTCTTGTTACTAGAAATAGTAAAATCGTTGTAATGAATATGATTGTTGAAGATCTTTGACTCTCAAAGAGATATTCTGCAAGCCTAGAAAAAATAAACACTGAAAATATAATCCCTACTAATAAAGGCAATGTAAATGCTAGTTTTAATTTTTTTAAATTTATTTTTTTAAATGAAAGAAGAGAACTTGTAAAATGATTTAGTGGGTGGAATAAGTCATAATATTTTCCAAATATCATTAAAACAGTGCTGCCGCTTATTGCAGGAAAAAGATCTGTAAATCCAACGATCATACCTAAAACAAAGTTTTTGAATATTTTATAAAGTTTATTCAATTCCTATATCCTCAGCTTCATTATAGGGCAAAACAAATCCAGCATTTGAAAAAGCATTTTCTAAATTTAATAAAACCAAATTTAAGTCCATAATAGCTTCGTCAGGAATTTTACAATTTTCATTTACTCCTAAACAGAATTTGTCATAATTTTCTTGAATATTATGTAATTCTTGGCAAGATTCTTTAATTGCTTCTTGGTAAATTTTATTCCACTCAGTAATCCTTCTTGAATAACAACCTTTCTCCCAATTTATTGCTCTCCACTGGCTAGGTCCTTGAGCATTCTTCATATTATTTACTCCAGTTCTTATCCAGCTATATTGCCATGCTTCAACATCAATATCACCGCTAAACTCTCTTTCGTTTCTGTTTTTTAAAGTCCTTTCTAAATTATTCTTTGCAGTATCAAATATTTTATTGCCAAACATTATGTAAATTACTAAAAATAAAATTATAGTTAGTAAAAAAATTTGAATGTTTGAAGGGTTCCTTTTTAGTTTATAAAAATATTTTTTTAGTTTATTTTTCATATTAAGTAATTTTTATTTCAAAAACATAATAGTTTATTTTTATAAGTTTTAATAAATATTGCTTTTAATTGGTATACTAAATTCTTAATTAAATTATATTAAATAAGGCTATTAAATTATGATTAATGAATCTGAAAGACCAATATTAGTTGCTCCTATGCCCACACCATTCACTGTAAATGATGAAGTTAATTTAAAAGCCATTGAAGATAATTCAGCAAGATGGATTAATTCAGAATTATCTGGCTTTGTTCTTGGTACAGAAAATGGTGAAGAAAGTCTTCTTAGTCATGATGAAAAATTGGATATATTTAAAACAGTTTCTAGAGTTTTAAAAAATAAAAAACTTATAATTGCTGGAGTTGATAATCCTTCAATTTCTGGAACTCTTAGGGAATCTGAAAAATATGCGGAACTCGGAGCAGATTTGATCAGGATAAGAATACCAAGAAGAAGAAACACAATAGACAATTATTTTGAAGAAGTTCTTAAAAGTATTCCTAAACCCGTGTTAATTATTCACCAAATGTCGCCAGGTGGCTTTGATTCTTCGATGACTACTGAAGGTGCAGATCCAGACCAAATAGGAAGATTTTGTGATCATGACAATGTGTTTGGATATATCGCAAGTCATTTAGTTAGGTTTGAAATGATGACAAGAAAATTTGTTGATCAATCAAAACAATTTTGGGTACCTAATGCAATGCTAATGCCAACTATGTCGCTGGAAGGTGCAAATGGAGGGTGTTTTATGTTAGGAAACATTGCTCCAAAAATTTGTAGAAAAATTATTGAACTTGGAATGCAAGGAAATTATATTGAAGCAAAAAAACTGAATGATAATTTAATTGATTTGGATTGGAATATTCTTTCCAGAGGTGCGGCAGGAATAAAATATGCAATAGATTTATTAGGATTTAAAGGTGGAGAACCAAGAAAGCCCCAAAAAATTTTAAGTGAAATTGATAAAAAAATGATTAAAGATTCGTTATTTGCATCTGGTATAACTGAAGTAGAATAAAATGGTGGAATTTAAAAAAATAATTACAAATTTAAGAGATAATATATCTGAAATAAATTCATTAGTTGATTTTCAGAAATTAGAAAATGAAATTAAAGAACTGGAATCGAAATCACAATCTCCAGATATTTGGAAAGATAGAAAAATAGGTTCTCAGTTAATGACATCATTAGCTTCAAAAAAATCTTTTTTGGATAAAATTAATTCTTTAAATTCTTCAATTGAAAGTTACTATCAATTATTACAAGATTCGAGTGATGAAGACTTGAAAATCCTAGAGAAAGATTCTTTTGAAGAAATTAAAAACATTAAGAATGAAATTATAAAAATTGAAAAAGATCTTCAGTTTTCTGGAGAACATGATGAATATGATGTTTTGATGACCATAAGCGGAGGTGCTGGAGGTGTTGATGCACAGGATTGGGCGTCTATGCTTTTGAGAATGTACACAAGATGGACAGATAAAAAAAATTTTAAAGCAGAAATTTTAACTTCATCTCCAGGAGACGAGGCAGGAATAAAAAGTGCATTATTAAGAATTAGTGGAGAAAAAGCATTTGGTCTCTTAAAAGGCGAAA
>CAYTXB010000052.1:0-4567 GCA_964440895.1 uncultured Dehalococcoidales bacterium | reverse complement strand
ATGCAGAGTCAAGATTTAAAAAAGTTGTTGAACTTGAACCTAATTTTGCAAGAGGATGGCTGGGTTTAGCTGAAGTTTCAATTTTAAAAAATAATTTTGATGATGCGTCTAGTTATTTAGATGAAGCTCTATTATTAAAGCCAGATTTATATGAGGCAGTATATTTTAAAGGCATAGTAATGAAATTACAGAATAAGTGCGACGATTTTATCGGATCATTTGTAAAAATTGATTTAACGCCAATTAATAGACTAAATTTGTTAATTAGTAATTGTTATTTAGTATTAAATAAAAATAAAGAGGCAGAAATTTTCTTTGATTCTTCAAAAAAAGATTTAATTGAAGATTATGACCTTTTGGCAGAGCATTATTTTTTAAAAGGTAATTATTCAGAATCAAAAGATATTATTTCTAAAAATCCTGAAAGTTATAAAGATCCAAAATACTTATTATTAATTTCAAATGTACTTATTAAAGAAAGTAATTTTGAGGAAGCTAGAGAACAAGCTTTAGAAGCAATTGAAATAAGTAAACAGCCCAAAATACCTCTTTATATTGAAGAAGGTAAAAAATTGATAGAAAATATTAATAGTCTCTCAAAAGATTAAGTTCATATATCATTTCATTTTCTGTCATAAATCCCTCGAATTTACTTCTTAAAATTCCTTTACTATCTAAAAAGAAAATCCACGGTTCTGTTGGAATTCCCCATTCTAAGACAGGCTCAGTTACCTCTAATGTATCCAAATCCTTAAGAGTTTTGCCAATAAAATTTTTGTATACTTCTACATGAATATAATTAAATTCAGCAAATTTTTTTTTAGCTTTCTTTAAATTATATAATATTGGTCCGCACGTCCCTGAAACACATAATGCAGGAGTTGAAAATAAAATTATTGTTGGTTTCGAGTTATTTATTGAATCTTCATAAGAAAGATTATAAAAATCTGGGTCGGGTTCTGGGTCAGATGTAATTTTATATAATTCCTCATTAATATTCGTAGATAAAGTTTTTATACTTGGAGGCTTTGCTCCAATTTCAGGTGTTAAAGACTTTTTATTAACATTAAAAATTGCTTTCGACTCAGTATTGCTTAGGGTAATTATTAATTCATGAAAGCCTGTTTGACTAAAATTTAAATTTGACCTGTATGCACCTTTTCCTTCAAACCAAATTTGATAAGTTATATCGATTTCTTCTTCTTGACCTGAATCTATATTTTTAATTAAAACTTTTTCTAATTCATTTGTAATTTGATTTCCATTATTATCTAAAATTGCAAAACTCAAGATATTTTTTCCAACAGAATGATCAGATGAAATTACTATGATAGATAAATCTTCATTAGTTTTTTCTTGTTCAGTGGAACAGGACGAAAATATTAATAAACAAAAAAGAATTATGATAAATTTTATTTTCATTACAATGTCAAAATATTTTTTGGATTTTCTATAATCATATTATTAATATCTTTCTGCATTATCCCCATTGTTATCATTCTCATAACAATCATTTCTAATATATATGAATATCCATGTCCACCGTATTTTTTTAATCTGTGTTTTGAATAAATATCATGACCAAGTAAAATTTTGTTTGAATAACCTGAATCAATTAAGTGTTTTATAAATTTAATTTTTTGATAATCATTAGGCATGTAACTTTTATTATTCAAGGGGTAATAAGATGACTCTATGCCTATTTGATCAAAATTCATAAAGACTTTTTCAGAAGCCAGTTCCTCTAACTTTTTTAAAGAGTAAATTGTTCTTTCTATGTGGCCGATAATAACTCTCTCTATATTTGCATTTACTTTTTTTAGAAATTCAATTATCTCAAAAGGTGAATTTTCATTTCTTCCAGGATGAATTATTATGCTAGCTCCTGTCTTTTCTTGAGCAATAGCAGATGCCTTTAAACTCTTTTTCTCATTTTTAGTTAAAGGAAAACTGCATCCAATTTCGCCAATTACTCCTGAAGAGATTTTATTTTTTGGATTAAAAAAATCATCCTCTATTATTTTAGAAAGTATTTTAACGTTATAATTTTCAAAAAAATCAGGAAGGGAGTTATCAACATAAAAACCAGATCCGGTTATTATATTTATGTCAGTATTTTCGCTTAATGATTTAATTAATTTTTCATGATTTTTTAATCTTATGGAACCCATTGTCGTTACCTCAACAATGCTATTTCCATAATTTTTAAAGTCATTCAATTCATCCAATGCATCATCAAAATTATCAAGTAATAAATTATCTTTATTGCTATTCCAAAAATTCCTTATCCACCCAAGATTGTTCAGTTGAACTTTTTCAAGTGACTTTTTAATATCTTTTTTGTAAGGAGGATCTTGATAAACCACTCTGAAATCTATGAATAAATGTTCGTGACATATTGTTTTGCCTAACTGAGAAGGTTCGATTGGTCCTTTGACTGTTAAGACCTTTCCACTTAAATCACTCCTATTGTATTGAGGCATTACTCAGATGAATTGATAATTGTTTCTTTGTCATTTAAAAATTCATCTTTAAATTTAGTGCCAATTCCATACCCTTCCATTGGGTAAACATAGCCGTTTTCTATTTTCGGCATAGTGTCAATAATATCCTTATACCAAGTATTGTTAAAAGCTCTAACAGTTTCTTGAATCATGGCATTTGGAGCACTTAGGCTTAAGTGGATTCCATTTATCAGCGTAATAGGCCCAACACAATCATGAGGAGCCACTGGTAAATGATTCGCTGCTGCCATCGCAGATATTTTATTTGCTTCAGATATTCCACCAACCCAACATATATCAAACATACATATGTCCACAGCTTTTTTTTCAAAAAGTTCTCTAAAGCTCCATCTTAAAGACATAGTTTCGCTCGCTGTTACTGGTATGTGAGTAAATTTTCTGAAGTCAGCAAGTGCATCCAGATTATCCATCGGTATAGGGTCCTCATACCATAAAGGTTCTATTGGCTCTAAGGCTTTTGCTATTCTTTTTGCAGAAGGCAAGTTCCACATAGAGTGTAGCTCAACCATTATATCCATTTTTCTACCAACAGCATCTCTAATTTTTTGGAACGGCTCAACACCTTTATCTATATCTTTGGATGAGATAAATTCGCCATTTGTTTTACCAGCAAATTGATCAAATGGCCAAATCTTCATAGCAGATATTCCTTCATCAAGAAGACTTTTTGCCAATTCTCCAGCATCTGTCATGAATGCCTGTTGGTCTTCATATTTCTGATCTGGCATATAATCAACTTGGCCAGGAATATTTCTGTAGGTTTCTGGCCTATTAACTCCATATGAATAACCTGCACAAGTATTGTAAACTTTTATTTTTTCTCTAAAAAGCCCTCCTAGTAATTGATACAAGGGTTGTTCAGTTAATTTTCCTACCAAATCATGAAGGGCCATATCGACTGCTGAAAGAGATCTGACTTCAGCACCGCTAGGCCTTACTGTTATCCCAAGCTTACAAATATCGTCCCATCTTTTACTTAATTCCATTGGGCTTTTTCCGATTATAGAAGGGACAATTTCTTTTAAAATAAAGGTTTCAACTGTATCGGGACCCCATGAAGTTTCACCTACGCCAAATTCGCCTGATTCATCATGCACGACAACCCATAAAATTTTTGAATATTTAGAATTTCTTAATGTTTCAATTTTTGTAATTTTTGGCATAAATTGCTCCTTTTGTATTCAATAAGTTGGTATTTTATCATCCATTTAATCTAAGATATATATATTAATTAAATAAAAGGATTTTTTTTGGAATTAATTTCTTCTGCATTTTTAGGGTTTATTCAAGGTTTAACTGAATTTTTACCTATTAGTAGTAGTGGGCACCTCGAGCTTATTTCTAATATTTTTGACTTTAGTAAACCTGATATTACTTTTGATGTAATTGTTCATTTTGGGTCATTATTGGCAATATTGCTGTTTTTTAAATTCAATTATTCCCAATCTGTTGTAAATGATTTAGAAATTAATAAATATAAAAAAATAATTGCTTTATCTTTCATTCCTATTGGAATTATAGGTTTATTTTTTAGAGATTTTTTAAATAATGAATCAAGGGAACTTGCCTTTATTGGTTTTTCATTTATTTTTTCAGGGATAATAATTTGCTTGCATTTATTTAAAAAATTGAATATTAGTTTTTTTTATATAGTTGTTATTGCTTCTTTGTTTCAGGCTTTCGCTGCATTGCCTGGAGTATCTAGGTCTGGGATGGTTATAGGGATTTCAGTTTTACTTGCTCTTGGTTTGAGGAGATCAATTATTTTATCTTTTTTAATGAGCATTCCTTTAATTTTTATATCTAGTTTTTATGAAATTGTTAATATTTTAATAGATGGTTTTTTTCAATTTGATATTTTTAAATTACTTACTGGATTTATATTTTCCTTTATTGCCTCTTTTTTTGGCATCAAGATTATGATTTACCTATCAAATTTTATTCAACTAAGAATATTTGGTGCTTATAATATATTACTGGGTGCTTTTATTTTATTTTTTTCAATTATTTAATTATCTGTCTTTAATTGATCCATCGAACCC
>CAYTXB010000051.1:0-4700 GCA_964440895.1 uncultured Dehalococcoidales bacterium | reverse complement strand
ATCGTAAAAATTGAAAGATTTTTAATGACATAAATAATTAATAATGACTAATATCGAAGAAACCCCATCTAATACATCAGATATCAACCCAGAAATTGCCCCAACTGCTAATCCAGCGCTTGACACTATGGAATCTTTAATTGAAGAATTTTCTCCAAAAGAAATTCTTGAAAGAGGTGAAATTGTCGACGGGACAGTAATTAATATTCAAGATAATGGGTTAGTAATTGATTTAGGCCAAAAATCTGAAGGATTTGTACCTAAAAATGAGATGAGATCCTTAACAAATCCAGAAATTTATGAAAAGGGTAAATCCTTAATAACTTATGTAATTTTTCCTGAAACACAAGAAGGAACCATATTACTTTCAGTTGATCGTGCTAGAGGAGAGCAAGGATGGAAAACTCTTGATGTAGCTCGCCAAGATGGAAAAACTTTGATTGGTAAAATTATTGATAGTAATAAAGGTGGAGCAGTTGTTGAGTGTGAAGGTGTTCAAGGATTCGTCCCGCTTTCTCAGCTAATAGGACCTGCAAGAGAACTTTATACTCCATCTGGGCCCCCAAAGCCAGGATTTATTGGAATGGCAATTGAATTTAGGATTACAGAATTAAATAGAAGACGAAATAGAGCAATTTTTTCTGAGCGTGCTGCATTAGAGGCTGTTAAATTAAAATTAAAATCAGAAAGAATCAAAGAGCTTAATGTTGGCGATGTGGTTAAGGGTAAAGTGCTAGGGACATCTAAATTTGGAGTCTTTGTTGAAATGGATGGCGCCGACGGATTAATACATATTTCTGAATTATCTTGGGATACTGTCTTAGATCCAGAAAACTTTGTCGAAATTGGCACTTCATTAGATGTTCAAATAATTAAGATTGATCTAGAAAATCTCCGTATCGCATTAAGTTTAAAGAGATTGCAACCTGAGCCATGGGAAATGATTTCTAGCGATGTTTCTGTGGGTACAATAATGCAAGGAACTATAACAAAATTAGCCAGTTTTGGAGCTTTTGCTAGAGTTAAAGGTGGCCTTGAAGGCCTTATTCATTTAAGTGAATTGAGTTATGACAAAATTGATGTGCCTTCTGATGTAGTTAGTGAAGGTCAAGAAGTTGAAGTAAAAATAATTAAAATTGAAGAAGAAAGAAAAAGGCTTGGTTTATCTTTATTGCTAGATAAGGAAATTCGTGAACCTGATTTAGATGATAGTGCACCAGAGCAAACTTTTGATTCAAGCGAAGAAAGTTCTGAAGAAAATACAGAAGAAAGTTCTGAAGAAAATACAGAAGAAAGTTCTGAAGAAAAAAATTAATTCTTTTGAAATAACTTCTTTTTGAATTTAATTTTTTTCACCATCTGTTTGATTTCCTGTTATAATAAATTAAATTGTGTGAAAGGATTTTGATGCCAAGTCGGTTTGAAAAGTTTTCTGAAAGAGCTAGAAAAGTGTTAGCTGTTGCCCAAGAAGAAGCTCAAAGATTTAATCACAGCTATATTGGCACTGAGCACATCTTGCTGGGTTTATCCAGAGAACCAGAAGGTATTGCAAGTAGAGTATTAGAAGTTCTTGGTATAGACGGAAAACGTATAAGAACTGCAGTAGAATTTATCGTTAGTCAAGATGATAATCCAAAAAGAGAAGATGTTGGTTTAACTGATAGAGCCAAGAAAGTTATCGAATTAGCTGTTGATGAGGCTAGAAAACTTAATCACCATTACATTGGCACAGAGCACATATTAATTGGAATTTTAAGAGAAGGTGATGGTGTTGCTGCAGGAGTTCTTGAAAATTTGGGCGCAAGTCTTGAAGAAGTCAGAACAGAAGCTGAAAAAATTTTATCAGAAAATGTTTCTTCTCGAATCCAAACTACATCAAAATCAAAATCTAAAACCCCACTTATTGATGAACTGGGAACTGATCTAACAGAATTAGCCAAAAAATCTAAATTAGATCCAGTAATTGGTAGAGATGATGAGATGAGAAGGGTAATTCAAATTTTATGCAGAAGGACAAAAAACAATCCTGTTCTTATTGGGGAACCTGGTGTTGGCAAGACTGCAATTGTAGAAAAGTTAGCTCAAAATATTTTTGATCAAAATGTGCCAGACTTAATAAGTTCAAAAAGAGTTATTACTCTAGACATAGGTTCTCTTGTTGCAGGCACTAAATACAGAGGTGAATTTGAAGATAGACTAAAAAAAATCATAAAAGAGTTAAAACAAAGTAAAGATTGCATAGTTTTTATTGATGAGATGCATACTATAGTTGGGGCAGGTGCTGCAGAAGGCGCTGTCGATGCAGCAAATATTTTAAAACCAGCATTAGCTCGTGGCGAGATACAAATTGTAGGAGCTACAACAATTAGTGATTATAGAAAAAACGTTGAGAAAGACCCTGCATTAGAAAGAAGGTTTCAGCCAGTAAAAGTTGATCCTCCTTCTGTAGACTCAACAGTGGAAATACTGATGGGTGTTAGAAGCAAATATGAAGATCATCACGGATTAGTTATTTCTGACCAAGCTATTAAGACAGCATCTCTTTTAGCAGACAAATATATTGCTGATAGATTTATGCCAGATAAAGCAATTGATTTGATTGATGAAGCTGGTTCAAGAGTAAAAATTGATAAAAATACTATCCCAGAAAATCTTAGAAAAGCCACAGACAAATTGGATGAGATTAAAATAAAAAAAGAAAAAGCTATGAGAGATCAAGATTATGAGATTGCTGCAGAATTAAGAGATGAAGAAATTAAACAAGAATCAAGAACATTGAAACTTAAAGATAATTGGGAAAAGTCTATTGGAGATTCAATAGAAGTAACCCCAGATGACATTGCTGAAGTTGTAAGTATGTGGACTAAAATTCCTGTAACAAGACTTGGGACAGAAGAAAAACAAAGATTATTGGACATGGAAGGATCTCTCACTTCTAAAGTATCTGGTCAGAAAGATGCTATTCATTCGATCTCAATGGCTGTTAGGAGGGCGAGAAGTGGTATTAAAGACCCTTCTAGACCTATAGGATGTTTTCTTTTCCTAGGCCCAACTGGTGTAGGTAAAACACATTTAGTCAAGAAGTTATCTGAATTTATGTATGGTGAAGAAGATAAAATGATCAGGCTTGATATGTCTGAATACATGGAAAGGCATACTGTTGCAAGGCTTATAGGGTCACCTCCTGGATATGTAGGATTTGAAGATGGAGGACAATTAACAGAGGCCGTCAGAAGGAATTCATATACGACTATATTACTTGACGAAATTGAGAAAGCTCATCCTGATGTTTTTAATATTTTACTGCAGATTTTTGAAGACGGTTTTCTTACAGATTCAAAAGGAAGAAGGGTAGATTTCAAGAACACACTTATTGTTATGACAAGTAATCTGGGTTCTGATTTAATCAAAGATGATAGTTCACTTGGATTTTCAAGTTCTTCTCCAGATAGTTTAAATGATGATAATTATTTAAAAATGAAAACCAAAGTTTTAGATGAAGTCAAGAGATTTTTTAAACCAGAATTTCTTAACAGGATTGATGATGTGCAGGTATTTCACCCTCTAGCTAAAGAAAATATATTAGAAATAGTTGATTTGCTTCTTAATGAACTTCAATCAAGAGTTCTAGATAATGGATATGTACTGCAAGTTTCAGATAATGTAAGGGAATATTTGGTAGAAAATGGTTATGATCCTAAATTTGGTGCAAGGCCTCTTAGAAGGCTTATTCAAGACCAGATTGAAAATATATTGTCTGAGGAATTTCTTAAAGATTCATATTTGCCAGGGGATATAATTGAGTTAGATATAATAGAAAATAAAATTGAAATTATTCAAGATTCCAAAGTTGAATCAAACAAAGATGCATAGTTGACAATTGGTTAACTACACAACAAATAATCTTCCTCTCACAACAAAAATTGAAAATTTAGAAAAGTTTGTCTCCGGGTATTCAAGCGCAATTATTGCTTATAGCGGCGGCATAGATTCATCTCTTGTTGCAAATATTGCTAATAAAGTTTTAGGAAAAAGTAAAACTCTCGTTGTTATAGCTGTCTCGCCAAGCCTAAACAATAATGAATACAACCAAGCATTAAATTTAGCAAAAAAATTTGATTGGAACTTTAAACCAATTTTTACTGAAGAGTTTAAAAATGATAATTACTTAAAAAATGATTTTAATAGATGTTTTTATTGTAAATTTGAACTTTATGAAAAGTTAGAAGAAATATTGAATAAAGAAAATTTTGATGTTATTTTCAATGGCACTAACTTTGATGATTTAACTGATATTCGCCCTGGAATTGATGCTGCAAAGAAAAAAAATATTGTAAGCCCTCTTGTTAAATGTAAAATAAATAAAAATGAAATTCGCCAAATTGCTAAAGATTTAGGCATGCCTAATTGGGATAAACCTGCTCAGCCTTGTTTATCTTCTAGGGTGCCGCATGGAGTAAGAATAAATATGGACATTTTAAAGAAAATCGAAGAATCAGAAAATTATTTATCTAATTTAGGCTTTGCAAATTTCAGGGTGAGAGTTCATGGAGATTTAGCAAAAATTGAAGCCAATGAGGATGATTTTGAAAAATTTTATGACTATAAAATTAGAAAAGATATTGTAGAAAATTTCAAAAGTTTTGGATTTAAATTTGTATCTTTGGATTTAATGTTTTTTAAATCAGGTAATTTAAGTA
>CAYTXB010000050.1:0-4790 GCA_964440895.1 uncultured Dehalococcoidales bacterium | reverse complement strand
GGTGGATTAGTTACAGCAATTCCTCCAGCTAAAGTTTTAGAAGATTCATCAAATTTCCATTCAGAATTATTCAATTTTTTTACAATTGGTGAAAAACCTTCAACCTGTATGCAGTGGATCTTTGGCATTCTTGTAATTTTTTTTAAACTAATTAATTCTTCGTATGCTTTTTTAACACCTATTAATAATGAACCATTTCCAACTGGTATAACAATATCAGTAATTTCGGGGCCGAATTCATTAAAAACCTCTTCCCCAAAACTTTTCATCCCTTCTATAAAAAAAGGATTATAGTTATGCGATAAGTAGGTAATTCCAGATGATTTTGTAAATTTCTTAACTTCAATTGTTGAATTTTCTCTAGGCCCATCAATTAAATGTAGCTCCGAACCAAATATTTTTATTTGATTTTTTTTATTTTCAGGAGTTGAGCTTGGAGTAAAAATATGGGCTTTCATACCTATATTTGCTGCATAAGCAGACATTGAGGCCCCAGCATTACCTGAAGAATCTTCTGCAAATTCTGTAACTCCGTTTTTATGAGCTTGTTTTATTAACACGCTTGTGCCACGATCTTTAAATGAACCTGTGGGAGAAAAATATTCTAATTTTAGGTTTGCAGATAAAACTTCTGGAAATTTTTCACTGATATCTACCGTAGGCGTATTACCTTCACCTAAATTGTAAGAATCAAATTTAAAACTATTGTTTAAATTATTTACGATATCAAAACAAGCTGTGTCAGAAAATTCACAACTTCCAATTGTGCACTTTAATTTATAAAAATTCGGTTTTGAGGTATTTCTGCACTCTATGCAAATATATGTATAATCCATATTATTAATGATATAGGAGTTTTTATGTCAGAAAAAGGATTGTCAGGCTTATGGTACGACAAATCAAAAAAATGGGAATTGGTTGAATTACCTGTTTACACGCCAGATGATGATGAAATTGTTGTAAGAGTTACTGCAACTGGAATTTGTGGCTCAGACCTTCATGTAACAAGAGGTGATGGAAGAGATGAAAATTCACCAGAAAGAGGCCCATTGGCAATGGGTCATGAAATGACGGGAATTGTTCATAGTCTTGGAAAAAAAGTTAAAACTGACTCCTTAAAAAAACCACTTAAAGAAGGAGATAGGGTTATTTTTCCTTTCTTCTTTCCTTGTATTAGCTGCTACAACTGTATTAGAGGGGAATTTGGAGCTTGTAAATACAGATCAAGGATTCCTTATGCAGACTTCAAATATTGTAACTCGGGCTATTCTCAATATTTTGTTCTTAGAAATCCACATATTATTTTTCATTCTCCAAAAAATTTAAAAGACGATGCCCTTGTTTCGCTAAATTGTGCCCTTGCCCAGGTTGTTGAAGCTTTTAACGTTGGAAAAATTAATTTTGGAGATAATATTGTTATTCAAGGTGCGGGTGCCTTGGGGATTTATGCAACTGCAGTTGCTAGAAGTATGGGGGCTAATGAGGTAATAGTAATTGACGGTCATGAATCTAGACTTGAATTAGCAAAAAAATGCGGAGCAAGTAAAACGATCAATATTTCTGAGATTAAGTCTGCCCAAGAAAGAATCGATTGTGTTTTTGATTTCACTGATGGAATTGGTGCAGATATTGCTCTTGAAGTAGTAGGTTTTCCAGCAGTAGTAGAAGAGGGATTAAAAATGGTAAGAATGAGAGGTAAATATTTAGAAATAGGAAGTATAGCAGAAAATTCTTTTATAAACATTGATACAAACTATTTAGTATCTCAACAAATCAGGATGACTAATTTCCAACACTATGATCCATGGATATTACCAAAATGTGCTGATTTTCTTGAAAGAACTAAAGATGAATTTCCTTTAACTTCATTAGTTTCACATAGATTTAAATTAGAAGATATAAACGAAGCTTTTGAAAAATCTGATTGGCTTGGGGAAAATGCAGATAAAACTATTACAAGAGCAATGATTGAACCTTAAATCAATTTCTAATTCTTATATTACTCTTACTTAAATCGCTCAACTTTGTGCAGCCCATTAATTTCATATCTCTTTCTAATTCTTGTCTAAAAATTCCTAATGCTCTCTCGACACCCTTCTGACCTGCCGCAGCTAGCGCATACAAGTACATTCTTCCTCCCCCAACTGCTTTAGCTCCCAGTGAGAGTGCTTTTAAAATATGAGTACCTCTATGTATACCTCCATCTAAAATGACCTCTAACTTATCCCCTACAGCATCGACTATTTCAGACAATTGGTCTAATGAAGATCTTGAACCATCAAGTTGTCTACCGCCATGATTTGAAATGATTATTCCAGTACAACCTATATCAATAGCTTTTTTTGCATCTTCAACACTCATAACCCCTTTTAAAGCAAAAGGACCATCCCATTTAGATCTTAATTTTTCTGCATCATTCCAATTCATAGATTGATCAAGGTAATTAGAAAAGTAACTACTAATTGACATAGCGACATCTGATAATTCATTTATGTGATTTTTAACTAAAGGTAATTCAAATTTACTTCTCAAGATGTAATTTAGGGCCCATGAAGGCTTTAGAGCATATTCAAGCATTGTTCCTAGAGTTAATTCAGGTGGTGACTTGAATCCTGTTTTAAGATCTCTTTCACGATTTCCTGCAACAATTGTGTCGACAGTTAGTGCCATAACATCAAATTTTGATTCTTTAGCTTTCTGAAGAATTGCATCATTCAATCCTTGATCTTTATGATAATAAAATTGAAATAATTTTGGTGTATCTATCTGTGATAATTCTTCAACTGGAATAGTTGATAATGTAGAAACTCCAAACATGGTTCCAAATTCTTTTGATGCTTTTGCAACTGCTCTTTCACCTTCATGATGAAATAATCTCTGTAAAGCAGTTGGTGAGCAATATATTGGCAAATCAAGCTTTTTACCGAAAATAGTGGTTGATAAGTCTATGTTTTCAACTCCCCTCAGAACATTTGGAATTAAATCTATGTCATTAAATGCACTATTATTTCTGTCGTAGGTAACTTCGTCTTCTGCGGCTCCATCAATATAATGAAATATCGGAGAAGGTATTTTTTTCTTTGCTAGCTTCCTGAAATCATAATAATTATTACAATTATTAAGTGCGTTTCGGCTTTTTAATTTAAATTTTATGAGATTCATTTGTTTATGCTTATAATCAAGTAAAAATATATCTTAACCAAAGGGGGAAATCAATTGAATCTGAAACTTGAGGGTAAAAATGTAATTATTACTGGCGGAAGTGATGGAATAGGAAAAGAAACAGCGCGAATTATGGCTGATGAAGGTGCCAAAGTAATTATCTTTGCTAGGAACGTTGAAAATTTAAATAAAACCAAGGATTCTATAAAAGAAAATACAGGTAAAGAAGTTGATATCTATTCTGTAGATGTAAAAAATGAAAAAAATGTAAAAGAAACAGTAACAAAGGTTGTAGAAAAATACGGAAATATCGACATATTAGTAAATAATGCTGGCACATCCTCTGCTCATCCAATAATGAATATTACTGATGAAATAATGAATGAAGATTTAGGAACAAAGCTTTTTGGAGCAATTTATATGATTCAGGCTGTTGTTCCATCAATGAAAAAAAATAGAAAGGGTTCAATTGTAAATATTACTACACCAGGCGGAAAGGCATCTGGAGCAAATACTGTACCTACTTCAGTTTCTAGAGCAGCGGGCATATCACTCACCAAAGCAATTTCTAAAGAACTTTGTGAATTTAACATTAGGGTAAATACAGTATGTGTGGGTTTATTTAAATCTGGGCAACATAGAAAAAGATACGAAGCAAGACTTAAAGATGAGCCATCATTAACAATAGAAGAATTCTACAATCAGCTTGGAGGGCAAGTTCCTCTTGGTCAAAGGGTTGGTGAAGCTGAAGAAGCTGCTGCCCTAATAACTTTTTTAAGTTCTGATGTTTCTAGCTATACAACTGGTACTGCAATAAATGTTGATGGTGGAGTTTCTCCAGTAGTTTAATTTAGAATTTTATAGACTAAACTATTTATAAATTCTATTCCGTAAGATAAACATTGTTCATCAAAATCAAATTTTGAATTGTGATGCATTTCTGAATTTTCTTTTCTGCCACCAAGAAGTGCGTATACAGACGGAGCTAAACTCATAAATTCTGACATATCATCTGCGACGCTTACCGGATCAACTTTAATTGATGTGTTGTCACCAAAAATTTCATCAGCGATTGAATATAACTGATTAGCAAAGGTTTTGTTATTTACTACTGGACCTGTCCCACTAGTTTTATCGAATTTACCAACACCTCCAAAACTTTTTGGAAGGCTTTCAGACAATTTCTTTAGCTCATTAATTAAAAATTCTCTTGTATCGT
This sequence comes from uncultured Dehalococcoidales bacterium, assembly GCA_964440895.1. Taxonomy (GTDB): domain Bacteria; phylum Chloroflexota; class Dehalococcoidia; order Lucifugimonadales; family Lucifugimonadaceae. Next base: position 409 of record CAYTXB010000050.1, on the reverse strand, counting down.
TGGACTCGGCTCTAATTGTTCCTGTTAATTTGACAGATTTAGGAGTAATATTTGCCGCTGAGCCAGCATCAATTTTACCAAAAGTTATAACGCCTAATTTTCCAGGATTTTTTCTCCTGCTTATTATTGATTGTGATGAAACAATCAAATTTGCCGCAATGAAAATAGGGTCTATATTGAGATGAGGCATGGCACCATGACCACCTACACCATGTATCTCAATTTCAAAGGTATCTGCACTTACAAAAACAGTTGAGTCATTGAAGGCTATTTTCCCTAATTCGATCTGATTCCAAATATGAAAACCAAAAACGTGTGTCAAATCACTAAAAAATTCTGGTTTCTGCTCAATCATTACTTTAGCGCCACCAATTTCTTCTTCTGCAGGCTGAAAAATAACTTTGAGGGT
>CAYTXB010000049.1:0-4855 GCA_964440895.1 uncultured Dehalococcoidales bacterium | reverse complement strand
ACTTTTATTAGTTGACTACTTTATTAAATTTTTAATAATAATTGAGGAAAAAATGCCAGAAGAAACAACTATATCAAAGCTCATATCAGATGAAAAGATAACTAATGAATCCATAGTTATGGATGCATTAAAATGCTATGTAAGATCATTGCCGCTAGAAGAAAGAATGAAAGAAAGGTCTGTAATTCATGATTTTATAGAAAGCATAGGCGAAAATAAGAAGTTAATTAATATAAGGCCGCCTGAAGTTGGTGATTACAGTCAACAAATTACTTCAAGAATGGCAAATGCTGACACTCAATCAAGGCTTGCTTCAATCAAAAAATTTCTTCAGTTTTTGCATGAAAATGAGCTAATATCTCAAGATTTAAACATCCCGTCACATTTAAGATCAAAAAGAATAATAACTACTAGAAAAACTAAGAATAAGTCCAGGATAATTGAAGATGGGCCAAAATTAACAAGAAGCAGATTTAAATCTTTAATGTCACAGCTAGATAAACTTAATAAACAAAAAATGGAATTAGCTGGAGATATTCAAAATGCAAGAGAAGATGGAGATGTTAGAGAAAATGCCCCTCTTGAGGCTGCAAGAGAAGCCCAAGCGATGGTTATGGCTAAAATCACAGATATTGAAAACCTTATGAGAGGCGCAATAATAATTGATGATTCTGCGCAATCCACATCTAAAGGAAAAGTAAACATTGGAACAAAGGTAAATTTAAAAAATTTAGATAATAACGAAGTTTACCAATTTCAGTTAGTTGATTATCATGAAGCAGATCCTCTTAATGGAAAAATCTCAGTTGACTCACCTGTTGGTAAAATCATATTAGGAAAATCAAAAAACGATAAGGTTACTGTTAAAAGCCCATCGGGTAACATTGATTACCAAATCGTATCTAACTCTGACAGATAATGGGTGATTATACTCACTGGATAGTTTTTAATATATTTGTATCAATTTTATTGTTGTTTGATCTATATATTTCTAAAGGAAGAGTATATAAATTTAAATCTTCTTTAATTTGGAGCTTAACCTGGATATCAATTTCTATGCTTGTAGCGCTTTGGTTCTTTGTTGAAGATGGATCTCTTCTAACAAATAATGAAAGAGGGGTATCATTTCTGGCAGGTTATATAGCCGAAAAAGCTTTATGTTTTGATAATTTATTTGTATTTTTAATTATTTTTCAATTTTTTCAAATACCTGAAAAACTTCAATCTCTTGCTCTTACCTACGGAATAATGGGGGCATTAATAACGAGAGCAATCTTTATTGCTTTAGGCTCAATTATATTAAGTAATTTTGGCTGGGTAATGTTAATAATGGGTATTTTTTTACTTTATACAGGAATAAAAATCGCATTTGTTAATGAAGAAGATTCAAATCCTGAAAACAACTTTTTCTTTAAACTTTCAAATAAATTTATGAATATAAGCAAGGACTTCGATGGTTCGAAATTTAGAACAACAGTAGATGGGGTAAGAGTATTTACCCCAATGTTTTTAGTTGTTGTTGTTTTAGCAAGTACAGATATAGTATTTGCGGTTGACTCAATACCAACTATTTTTGGAATAACTCAAGATGTGTTCATTGTATGGACATCTAATATGATGGCAGTTATTGGGATGAGGCCACTTTACTTCTTATTACAAGAAATTAAAAATATGTTTAGGTTTTTAAAGTATGGATTATCTTTAATACTTGTATTTATTGGACTTAAAATGTCTTTAACTTACGTGGCTCACTGGATTGGGGACATGATACAAAATGATTATCTTGCTCATTTTCACTTAAACACATTTGTTTCTTTAGCCATAATTATTGGTGTAGTTTTTGGCAGCATTATCATGTCAACAATTATTCCTGAAAAGGAAGAAGCTAAACAAATTTAATTTTTTTTGGATGTCCAAAATTTTATTAAAGCTCCAATTGTAGAACCAAACCAAATGTATCCGCTTAAAATTAAAGAAATAATAATGGAATAAAACCATCCTATTTCTCCAAAAACATTAGTAAATTTAAGAATTAATAGTAATGGAAAAAATAATAATATTGAACTAATTAATCCAAAATATGCTATTTGTTCATTTTCTAAATCCCCAACAGATGCACCAATGAATCCAGAAATAAAAGGGCTTAAAGGAAAAGCAACAAAATGAACAATAGGTATTGCTGCAGAAATTATTATTATTAAAAAAGAGATTATTACTGAAACTAACATTTTACTTTTCAGATATTAACATTTAAGTTAATTTTATGAAAAAAATTTTATGAAAGATAACATAGATTTTATTGTAATTGGTTCAGGAGCCTCCGGCGCAGCATTTTCATGGAAAATGTCTATGGCAGGAGCTAAGGTCGTATGTATTGAACAGGGCGATTATGTTAAAACAAATTCATACCCAAAAAAAAAGAAGGATATAGAAATTGCATCTTTAAAAGAATGGAACTGGAACCCAAATGTTAGAAAAAATAAATTTGACTACCCTATAAATAACTCTAACTCCCCCATACATCCCCTTATGTACAATTCTGTTGGCGGAAGTACGTTACATTACACTGCTCATACACCAAGATTCCATCCTTCAGACTTTAAAGTTAAAACATTAGATAGTATTTCTCATGATTGGCCAATTTCATATTTTGACCTAGAAAAGTTTTATGATGAAAATGATGAAATGATGGGTTGTTCAGGAATATCCGGTGACCCGGCTAATCCTCCAAGAAGTGAAAGGTCTTTTAAACCTGTTCCCTTAGGAGAAGATGGAGAAATTATCGCAAAAGCATTTGATAGGCTTGGGTGGCATTGGTGGCCTTCTGATAGTTATGTTAATTCTGACCATTTTAAAGATAATTGGAAATTTTATGGTTCTCACGCATTAATGGATCGCAAATCAATATCCAGTACAGATAAAAATTATTTACCTGAAGCAATAAACAATGGAGCAAAGTTATTAACTAAATGTAGAGTAAATAAAATAATTCTTGATAATAAAAAGAAAGCAAAAGGAGTGACTTATATTAAAGATGGAAAGGAATTCGAATTAAAAGGTGATAATGTAGTTTTAGCATCTAATGCAATTGGTACACCAAGAATTCTACTTATGTCTTCGACAGTCAATCATGAAAATGGCCTAGGAAATAGTAGCGGCTTATTAGGAAAAAATCTCATGTTTCATCCCTACGCTTTCATTAGGGGTCAGTTTGAGGGTGATAACAAATTCTTTAATGGACCAAATGCAAATATTTTAATGTCACAACAATTTTATGAAACTGACACTAGAAGAGATTTTTATCGTGGATTTACTCTTCAAATGGTTAGGAATAATGGCCCTGTATTTAGCTCTATAGAATTAGATTGGGGAGAAAACCACCACAATGAATTTAAGGATTTTTTTGGCAATTCAATTGGGTTTTCAATAATTGCAGAAGATTTACCCGAAACAACAAACTTTGTTTCTCTTGATAAAAAAAATAAAGACAGTGACGGGTTGCCTGGCATTTCTGTTAATTACAAAGTCAGCCAAAACTCGAGAAAAATTCTAGATTTTGCATTGAGAAAATCAAAAGAAGTTTTAATAGAAGCGGGCTCTAAAAAAATTTTTGAAAATCCTTTAATGAGATATGCAGGATGGCACTTAATGGGTACAGCAAAAATGGGAGATAATCCAGAAAATTCTGTTACGAATAAATATGGAAGGTTGCATGATATAGAAAATATATATGTCGTAGATGGGAGCTTGTTTGTTACTTCGGGATCAGTGAACCCCACCCCAACAATTCAAGCTTTATCTCTTTATATAGCAGAAAGCATTATTAAAGGGGAAAATTGATTGAATAATAATATACTTGGTAATTACGAAAAAAGATTATTAAAAGAAATAATGAATATTATGATCCCAGCTAACCAAGAAATATTAGCAGCTGGAGATAAAGGGCTTTTAAATGAATTGGAGTTTATTTTTTTTGATTCAAGTGTTCACAGAGACTCAATCATTAAAATTTTAGATTGCATCAAATTAAATGTTAATGGCAGGCTTAATGGAAGTTTTTTTTCTATGCCAAAAAATAAAAAAATAGAAACACTTAGATGGATAGAAAAAAATATGTTTGATGAATTTGCTAATTTAAAAGAAGCGATATTTTCAACTTATTACAGCGATGACGAAGTCATCAGTAAAATTGAGTGGAATACAAATTTTATTGACAATAAAGATAATTTTAGCTTGGACTGGAACCCAGATATTCTTAAAAAAATTAAAGAAATGAAACCTTTTTGGAAAAAATTTTAAATTAAATTAAATTCTAATTTCATTTCTTCACAAGCTCCTTGGTACCACTCAACAACTTCCCTGTGTAAAGGGATCCCGTTTTCTCTTCTAATATTTTCTTCTTCAAATTCTTCAAGACCCGCATATAGAACTCTTTCATGGCCTGGAGCTGGCTTTGTTTTTTCAAGCCCCTCAAGCATTTGGTCCATAGAATTTTTAAAATCATCAACTTCTGCAAACCCATCAACTCTAAATGCTGAAACATAATGGGCTCTTCTAGATGCATCTAGGGTCTTGAATCCAAACCCATTGCTTAACATGCCGCACATAATATCTACAGAAACACCTAAGCCATACCCCTTGTGTGACCCTAATTCTCTTGTTGAACCCAAAGGCAATTGCATTTTTTGCGGACCTTTAGCGTATTGAAATTCACTCCCGCCCTCCATGTCTGGAGTCCCATTGTCTAATGCTACCCATCCAGGTTGCATTTGAGCTCCAATTCTTTCTAATAACCCCATTTTATTTCCAGCTATTGTAGTTGTAGCCGCATCAAAGACGAATGGGGGCTTATTCA
>CAYTXB010000048.1:0-4969 GCA_964440895.1 uncultured Dehalococcoidales bacterium | reverse complement strand
CCATGATGAGGGACAATTTCTTTATTAGCTTTTTTTGATATTTCACCTATTTCAATTAGTGGCGTTATTCCGCCCATTACCATTGATTCAGGTTGCAATATATCATAACTATTTTTATTCACCATTTCGTAAAAATCAGAGACAACTGTATTATTTTCTCCTCCAGAAATTTTAGTTTTTTTCATCGCCACCAGTTCACTTAATTCATCAAAATTATATCTAGGCCTCGGCTCTTCAAGCCAATAGCAACCCAAGTCATGCATTTTTTCATTCATTCTTTTAGCTCTATCTTGATCCCAAATGACTCCTGCTTGCCATGGATAAGATGATTGGGCCTGATTAGCATCAACTAATAAATCTAATTTTTCATCAGTAACATCTTGAATTTTTTCTATAGTTTGTATATCTAAATTTTCATCATCATGGTGCAGCCTCACTTTAATCGCTTTCCAGCCCTCATCAAGCATTAACTTAGATAACTCAGCTCTTTCTTCTGGCTCAGATAATATTACGTAACTAGCATATGGAATTAGCTGATCTTTTTTTCTACCAAGAATTTCTGAAATAGATTTTTTTTGAATTTTTCCATTTAAATCCCAAAGTGCAATATCTATCCCAGCAAGACCATTATAAGGAGGATTACTTGTTCGATACATCAAGTATTTAAAGTGTTTAATAACATCTAATGGAGACTTTCCAATTAAGTATTCTTTTGAATCCTTAATTATTACATCATCACATCTAGGACCAATGCCAATATCTCCATTATCAAGCTCAATTTCAGTAAATTCTATTCCTCCAATTGTTGATGTTTGAGAATACCATCCCGGGGTCCAAGCAGGCTCTACTTCACCTAAATATTCAACAAGTTTAATTTTTGATTTCCTTACATCTTTTATTTTCATATTTAATTTCTTTCTTTAATTTCTTGTTTTCTCATTGGCATGCCATCAATTAATTCATATATTACATTAATATTTATAGGATCGTTGCTATTATATTTTTCGCTTCCATCTTTTCCAATTAATAATAATTTAAAATTTTTAAAATCATATTTATTTCTTATGCTTAGCGTCGAATCATAATCAATTGTGCTAAGGGAATTTAATCCGTCATAACTTATCCTAGAATTATCTTCTTCAAGCAATATTATAACTAAATCTCTATCAATAAATTCTTTACTTTTAAAATTAATCTGATCTAATTGAGATTTAAATTTCGAACCGTGGCCACCTATAATTAGTACCCTGTTTTCCCATTCAAAATTTTTTAAGTTAAGCATCTCTTGATTTACTTGGCAGTTTATAAAAATTATAAATGAAAGTGTTATTAATAATAAGAAGTATTTATTCATTAAATTAATCTAACACAAATGGAATTGATATATAATTTCAAGAATATATTTAAATGGAGATTATTATGAAAAATATTTTAGTAACAGGATCATCTGGATTAATAGGAACAATATTATTAAAAAAATTTAAGAAATATAATTTATTTGGAATAGACATTAAAGAAAATAATTATAAAAATTTTGAAAAAGCTGATATTTCTGACCAATCAAATTTACAAAGAATTATGCAAAAAAATAATATTGATACAGTTGTGCATTTAGCTGGAAATGCATCTGTAAATGCGGATTGGGGTAGCCTTTTAAAAAATAACTTCAATGGCACTTTTAATGTCTTTAATGCGTGCAAAGAATCTTCAGTAAAAAAAATTATTTTTGCTAGCTCTAACCATGCTGTCGGATTATTTGAAAATGACAGCCCTTACAAGGAAATAGTTAAAGGTGAATATGACAAAGTTTCAATTGATTACAATTTAATTCAACCAAATTGTGAAGTTAGGCCAGATAGCTTATACGGTGTAAGTAAGGCTTACGGCGAAAACTTAGGAAGATTTTATTTTGAAAATTACGGAATTAATGTTGCTTGCCTAAGAATTGGCTCAGTAATAAATGATAATAATCCAGTAGTTAAAAATTCAAATAGATTTTTTTCAACATGGTGTAGTCATGATGATATTTCTGGCCTGATAGAAGCATGTATAGATTCTAAAAAAATTGGTTTTGAAATATTCTTTGGTGTTTCTAATAATAAATGGAAAATTTGGGATATATCAAACTATAAGAAAAAACTTACATTCTATCCTAAATCTAATGCTGAAAATTTAAGATATACTTAAATCATGAAAAAAAAATTTACTAAATTTATTTTGGTGTCCACTTTTTTTGTTTTATTTATTATTTCCTGTAGCGATAGTAACCAAGAAATTAAACTTATTGAAAAAGTAACTGACTCTGGAATTACATTGAGCGAGGAAAACGTAAAGAGTGCCGGGTTTAAAATCAATAAAAACTATGACACAGAAGAATTGCCAAATGCGACTAAAGCTTTTTACGGATGGAAAAGTGTAGGCGAAGAAGGACGTAAGGATTTTGAAATAAGAATTTATTTAACTCATCAAGATGCAATTGAGTTTGGGAAAATTTATGCTGATGAAGCAACAGGTGAAGACGCAATTATCACTAAAAAAGATGCCTCATGGAAAGAGGGTATTAAAGATAGAAGAACTATATCTACTCCTACTGACGGAGGGTCAATTGGAGCAGCGATCGGAAGTAAAAGTTCTCCAAAATATGGAGACTATATTATTTATGAAAATCTGATCATTCTATGTGAAGGGCATAAATCTGAAGTTTCTATGATTAGGTGTAGCTCACTAATTCATGACATGGAAAAAAACACAGTTGAATATTAGGCTTTATAATTAAGGCATATATGCGCAATCTTATTTAAAGATTCCCAATTTTGATTGTTAATATTTTTTTCTCTTCTTTTAAATTCAAGTTCAACAGAAAATCCAGAAAAATTATCATGAAGGCTCTGAACCTTAATATTTCCTAACTCCATAGAAAGCGAATTTATTTCTTCATCATCAGAAAAATTATCAGATATTTTTTTTGAATTTTCATTTGGTTCCCATTCGATTGACTCAACTTTACCAATAACAGGAGTAGATTTTATTCTTTTTGATTTAACCTCCATATAATATTCTTTATCAATTTCATCGTTAGAAGGTATAGCAAAGAAATACCACCATCTTGGTGGATTATTTTTACCCCCGTCTTGCTTGATAATATTTACATATTTAATAGGCTTATCTTCATTTATATTTATAATTCCTAAACTTCTTCTATGCCAAGGGTTAAATAATTTTTCTTCATTAATACCTCTTTTTGCCAATTCGCAATCAACGCCAATATCTAATAAATTTTTATAAAAATTATCCCTAGATTTATCTCTAAATAATTCTTTAATATTTTTCAAATTAAAATCCATAGTAAAATTTTAACAAAATATAATTTTTATATATATGAAAAAAGATACAAAAGAAATAGGTATTTTAAAAAAAATTACTACCTACAAAAAAATAATAAAATATGAAAATGATGGCTTGAACCATGGAGAAATTGCAAAAAAAATTAATTTGGACTCATCTGCAGATATTCAAAAAATTATTATTTGGGGTAAAACATATTTTAGAGAATCAGAATTATTAGAATTCAATAAACTTTCTCCAAAAGCTAGTTCATTATTATCTTCCAATAAAAGCATTGACCTTTATGAAAAATCATTACCTGAAAATGAAACCAAATTATTGAATTTAGACAAATTAGATTTTTTTAAATTACCAAAAGAAAGGATAGTTTATCTGAACAAATTGTCTAAGGCATTAGAGTCCGGCAATTATGCAAAGCTAAAATTAAGACATTTAGTTTATTTTCACAATAAGTGGATTGATCTAATAATTAACAATTCAGAGAAGGTCAAAATTCCATATGATAAATATCAAGACTCATGGCTTTTTCTGGTTGCTGGACTTGATACGTGCTCAAAAATCTTTATAGATAAAAAAATTTCTATAATGTTTATGGATCTAAAAAACCATATTTTGAATTCTAAGCCTTGGTACGAGGTTGAAAGTAAAAATAATTATAAAGGCGCAATAAGAAGTTTAATAAATAAACTTTTTTTTAAGCCGTTCAAAATCTCAGATAATGAATTTATAAATGGAAATAAAAGAATTGAGGAGTATATTTTAAATGCCACTAATTACTCAAATAAAATTAGAGTTTACCTAGATAATTTAACTAGAGAACTGAATCAATATTCAATTATTGATTTTAAAAAAAATCTAAAAAATATTATCCCAATGCCTGATTCATTAAGTAAAAAAGAATTTGTTAAAACAAAATATATGGAAATAGATGTATTAAGATTTTTTTGCGTAGAAATATTAAATTTAAGTGTTTATAACTGCTATAGATTGATTTCAGTTGATGTATTGAATATTAATGAAAAAGATTTTATAGAAAATTATATTCCTAAAAAAAATGAAATCATTTCCAGTGATTACTCAAATTATGTTAATTACTATTTATGGTGCAGAAAGCAAACAATAAAAGAATATGAAAAATTGGTTGATTACGAAAAAAAAGGCAAAAGAGGCTCCGCAGATAAAATTATTCAGGTAAATGCATTGGGAGATTTAATTGACGATATTAATGGAGATTTAGATATAATTTAAAATTATGGATTACATAAGAACTTTATTTTTACTTACTTTATCAATATTTTTAAATGCACTTGTTATAGGGTCATTAGGTTTTTTTATAACAAATTTTTTTAGGAAGAAAGGTAATAAATATCCTTTTAACTGGTGGGTTAACAATGGAAGAGGTCTAATATTTATTATCTCTGTTGGCCTTTCTCTATATTATTATTACAGCGGAATAATATAAATATTTAACTGCCTCTTACCATTTGCAGTAATGTTGCTCCAACAGTAACCAGCAACCCGAGCATTGCAAGATTAGTCGGATCTTCAAATCTTTGTACTAAGTTATCACCAAAATCACAATCTATTTCTGAACCTATTTCATAATTACCAAACAATCCCCTTA
>CAYTXB010000047.1:0-4996 GCA_964440895.1 uncultured Dehalococcoidales bacterium | reverse complement strand
TTATCCATATATTCAGACATATCAATTCTGACTAAATTATCTTCGTCGTCAAATAAACTTTCTGCCAATGCTCTTGCTAGTTCAGTTTTACCAACTCCTGTTGGACCTAAAAATATAAATGTGCCAACAGGCCTTTTTGGATCGCTCACGCCAGATCTTTGCCTTCTGATTGCATTAGATAAAGCCATGACAGCATCATTTTGCCCAACCAATCTTTCATGCAGCTTCTCTTCAAGGTTAATTAACCTTTCTTTGTCTTTTTCTACAAGCCTTGTTACAGGGATGTCTGTTCTTTCGGCAATTAATGTAGCAATACTTTCAGTGTCAACAATCAAATCTTCATTTAAACTTTTGGATTCAACATTATTTGTCATTTCTTCATGAAGGTTTAATCTTTCAGATTTAAACTTTGCTGCTGCTTTAAAATCATTCCTTCCATTTGCAGCTTCTTCTTTATCTATTAAACTTTTTATCTGGTTATCATAATCTTTAATTTCATCTGGCAATGATTCAGAATCAATTCTTACCTTTGCGGCAGCTTCATCAATTAAATCAATAGCTTTATCTGGAAGGAATCTATCAGTTATGTAACGTGCACTTAGATTTACTGAAGCTTCAAGCGCAGAATCTTTAATTATAATTTTATGGTGCTTTTCATACCTTGGCCTTAAAAATTTAAGCATTTGTATTGCGATATCTTGATCAGGTTCATTTACATTAACAGGGGTAAATCTTCTTTCAAGGGCTTTATCAGATTCAATATACTTTCTGTATTCTTCAGGTGTTGTTGCACCTATAAGCCTCATTTCCCCTCTTGCTAATGCAGGTTTCATCATATTAGATGCATCAATTGCACCTTCAGCTCCTCCTGCACCCACAACAATGTGAATTTCATCTATGAATAAAACAATTTCTCCGGCCGCAGCTCTAATTTCATCCATTACAGCAGTTAGTCTTTCTTCAAATTCTCCTCTAAATTTTGCTCCTGCTAATAGTGATGCCATTTCAAGTTTTAGTAATTTTCTGTTTTTTAAAGATTCTGGAACATCATCAATAACAATGCGCTGAGCTAATCCTTCAACAAGAGCTGTTTTACCAACACCTGCATCACCAATAATGACTGGATTATTTTTAGTCCTTCTTGTTAAAGTTTGCACTACCCTTTGAATCTCAACATCTCTTCCTACAACTGGATCAAGTTGGCCAGCTCTAGCCAATTTGGTCAAATCAACACTATACTTTTCTAATGCTTGATATTTTTTTTCTGCACCTTGGTCACTAACTCTTTGGCTGCCCCTAATTTCTTTAAGTGCATGATAAATTCTCTCCATAGTAATGTTGTTTAACTTGAGGAGCCTATCAACTTCGCCGTCATCCAAAGCAAATAAACCTTTTAAGAGGTGTTCAATCGCTATAAAGTCATCATTTAATCTTTGACGCTCTTCTTGTGCTTCATCTAAAACTTTTTTCAATCTTGGCTCTATATAAATCATTCTTGTTGATGACTGACTTTGCCCTAATGTAGGAAGATTTTTTAATGAAAATTCTAGATCTTTTTTCATCTCAACAACATCGACGCCTAAGAAATCAAAAACTTTAGATGCCATTCCATCTTTTATTGACAGCATTCCAAGAGTTAAGTGTTCTGCATCAAGCTGAGCATTCCTCATATCTGATGCCCAAGCATGAGCTCTTTCAAGAGCCTCAGAAGCTTCATTTGTGTAGTCTTCTCTTTTAGGTAGAACCATAATAACTAAAATCCTTATCTTTATAAATCAGTATTTTTAACATAGTCTGTATATTAGTATATATATCATTTTATATATTATAACTTGATACAACTCATGTCAACATGATTTCCTATACTATTATATAAAACTAGTTTTTAATATACTTAGATTTTTCCTAGATTTAAATGCAATAAAACACAAAAATGAATGAATTTAATAAAAAGCCTAAGTTTTTAACTTATCAGTCAGATAAAATGGAAAATTATCTATATGAATATGTATTGTCTTATGATGGTAAAACTTCAAAATATATACATAATTATTTTGGATGGGATGAATTTAATGGAATTGGTGACATAGTTAAATATTCTGGCAAAGCCTTTAGGCCAGCAATATGTATTTTGATATGCACTTCCTTATCAGGCACATTAGAAATGGCTCTTCCTCCTTCAATATCAGTAGAATTAGTACATAATTTTTCACTTATACACGACGATATTGAAGACAATGATAGGGTTAGGCGACACAAACCAACTTTATGGACAATTTGGGGTATACCAAAAGCCATAATTACTGGCAATTCAATATTAGTACTTGGCAATAAAGTTTTAAATAAAATGCTAATAAACGGTTCAAGTAAAAGCGATTTATATAAATCCCAAAGAATTCTTACAGAGAGTTATTTAAAAATGATGGAAGGTCAGTTTTTAGATATTTCTTTTGAAAAAGAAAAAATTATTTCTGAAGAAAAGTACCTAAAAATGATAAGCCTTAAAACTGGAGCTTTAATAGAGTGCTCTGTGATTTTAGGAGCAATTGCATCCAAAGTAAATTTAGATGAAAAATTATATAATCAAGTATCATTATTTGGAAAAAATATTGGATTACTTTTTCAAATTAGAGATGACTTACTAGGAGTATGGGGAACTGATAAAACTGGTAAACCAGTTGGGGCAGATATTAAAAGAAAGAAAAAGAGTTTGCCAATTATTCTTACATTGAATTCTTCAAATATGCTTGCTTCAAAAAAAGTTCAAAAAATACTTTCAAAAAAAAATCTTATTCAAACAGATGTAAATAATGTTATGGATATTATGGATGAATTAAATATTAAAGAAAAATGTGAACAAATATCAAAACAATACCAAAACAATATCGAAGGTATCATAAATAAATTTCCAATCGACGAAGACAGAAAAAATATTTTTAATGAAATATCTGAATTTTTAATTAAAAGAGAAAATTAAAATGAAAATAATAGTTACCACAAATCAAATAAATTTAAAAAATCATATTAAATTAAAAAATATTCAAAAAATTAAGTCAGTAGGTGAGTTAGATTTATTTAAAGCTAATAGTTTGACTCTGAAGGATGAGGTCATATCATTTAAAGCTAATAGTTCAGAAATTTATTTAATTACAGGATTAAAATGGATCAAAAAAAAATTTAAAATATCCTCAATTATTTTTCTTGATTATGTTTACCCTGTAAATAATAATTTATTAGGAAATCATATTATTATTCCAAAAAAAATATACTCTATAAACGACCCCCCGTTAGAATGGAGCAACAGCCCTTTAATAAATAATATTCAAATTAACTCCGCAATAAATAATAAAATAAGAAAAGTAATATATGAAACAAATTACGACTTTTTGTATGGAAACATTTTAAGTATTGATGAAAAATTTATAAACGATACCACAATAAATGAGTTAAGAAATTTGAATTATTTTGATGCTCATAATAATTTGATTTTTTCAATTAATAAATTTGCAATTAAAAACGAAATTGATATTTACAATATCTGTATTGTAAAAACAAATAATATGCAAAATTTAAAATTTGAAAATCTACTTGAAAAGTTATTCTAAAATGATTTCAAAAAAAAATTCAGATAAAGACTTAATTAAAAAATCTTATGAAAATTTTCCTCTTTGGTCTTCAATTTATCTAAAAAAATTTATGCCTCACTTAGCATCTATTTATCATTTTTGCAGAACAGTTGATAATTTAAGTGACTTAAAAAAAGATTTAGCCTTAAAAGAATTAAGCAAGATTGAGAATACATTAAATAATTGCTATGGAGATAAATTAGATGAGAAAAGCATTTTCTTTAATTTAAAAATTACAATTAGTAAATTTAATTTACCTAAAGAAGATTTCCAAAAATTAATTCAATCTAATTATCAAGATTTAAACAAAAACAGATACAAAGATTTTGATGAATTAATTGACTATTGCAAGTTGTCTGCCAACCCAGTTGGAAGTTTAGTTCTAAGAATATTTGGTGAATATAGTAATACTAATTTATTACTTTCTGATCAAATATGTACAGGCTTACAACTTATAAATTTCTTACAAGATATTAATAGAGATTCTAAACTCAACCGAATATATATTCCTATTGATGAATTAAGTAAATTTGGAGTGAGCGAAGAAGATATTTTATGTGGAAAATCAAATCAAGAAATAATTAAGATGATTAAATTTCAATGTGAAAGGTCAAAAAATATAATAAATAGCGGAAAAACTTTAGTTTCAAATTTACCTGGACTTAAAAAGATTCCTATTTCTCTATTTATACAGAGTGGCAATTTAGTTTTAAAAAAAATAGAAAAAATTAACTATAAAACTACTGTCACTAGACCATTTGTAACTAAAGTAGATAAATCATTATTAATTTCAAAAACACTCATAAAATATTTACTCAATAAAAAATTAATTTGATAAAATTATACAATGAAAATTTATGATGTAATTATTATCGGTGGTGGCTTATCTGGCATCAAAGCATTCATTGATTTAAAAAAAAATGGACTCAATGTATTACTCTTAGAAAAATCGACATATCTCGGCGGAAGAGCATTTTCATTTAATGACCCGTCTACAAATGAATATATTGATAATGGTCAGCATGTAATCGTAGGGGCATGCAGAGAATATATAAATCTATTAAAAGAAACGAATAATAATTCAAATTTTATTAAAATAAAAAATTATCAAGTTCCTGTAATAAAAAAAAGTAAAATATCATATCTTGGCTCAAAAAATATTAAAGGGACACTTGGATTGTTTTTATCTTTACTTATATATAAACATTTAAATTTAAAAGAAAAAATAATACTTATAAGGACTCTGCTTAAAATTAAATACTTCAAAGATAATAATCTAATTTCTAAAGGACAAAGAAATTTAAGGTCATGGCTCATACAAAATAATCATTCTGAAAATACTATTAAATATTTTTGGGATATATTTTTAA
>CAYTXB010000046.1:0-5118 GCA_964440895.1 uncultured Dehalococcoidales bacterium | reverse complement strand
GAGTTGCATAAAAATTAAAAACTTTTTTAATATTTGAGCTGATCAATTGTTCAGTTTTTAACTTATATGACCAAAGCCCATCTTTGTAAATATTTATATTATTATTTATTTTTGTTGAATCAGTCTCCCTCATTAACTTATACTCCACTTAATGAAAACTTATCCAATTTTAACATCTGAGAAATTTTAATGTTTAGCATCGGGGAGTTATGTGCATTATTATCGGCATTCTTCTGGGGTAATTCTGGTGTACTTTTAAAATCACTGCCAAGCAAAATTCGTGCATCTTTCATTTACTTTGAGAGTATTATTTCTGGAACTATTTTGATAATTCTTATTACAATATTTGGGCAATGGGGCGGATTTAAAGAATTTAGTTTAATTACTTTTTTATTGTGTATTTCGGCGTCATTAATTAATTTGTCAGGATCATTGAGCTATATTTTTACTATTAAACACGTGAAGGTAGGTATGGCATTTGTTGTAATAAATAGCTTGTTCCCATTGTTCTCAATTTTTGGAAGTGTGATATTTTTTTCGGAATCATTATCTCTCTCTGTTTATTTAGGTGCTATTCTAATTTTATTTGGAATCGCATCTATAACATTAAGAAATAGAAAAAATTTAAATTTTGTTGAAGATGGCTCAACAATAAAAATAGCACTTTTTTTCTGTGTTATTACACCTTTGTGTTGGGCAACAGGAGCTCTATTAATGGATGATATTTTAAAAACAACATCTGTAATGCCGGTAACATTAATTAGGGCCACAACAACATTTATCATATGCACTCCCATTTATATTTTATTAAAAAGGAGCGAATTCATGATGATAAGAAGTAAATTTAATATGCTTTTATTTGCTTCATTTTTAACTACCCTAGCAAGTTTAGGGTGGTTTACAAGCCTTGAACTTTCTGAGGCTGCTTTAACGGTAATTCTGGGTAGTAGCGCACCTATTTTTGCCCTTATCGGAGCTAGAATTTACCTTAAAGAAAAAATTGATAAAAATGGACTAATTGGGATACTTTTTTGTTTAATAGGTGTTTTAATTGTAATAATTTAAACCAGATTTTTAATCCATTTTAGTAATACTAAGCGAATCAAAGATAATATTATTGCAGATGAAATTATAAATGCAACGCTATTAAAATCTACTCCTCCATATGTTAGTCCAAGTAAACAACCTGCAGCTGGAGCATGCTCACAATTTAGAACTCCCATTAAAATAATAAGGATACCAATACAAATTGATGAATTTAAATAAATTACAAATTCAGATGCTGAGCTATAATCAATTGAGAATAAAGAAAGCAGAAAAATTGATAAAGACCCTACAATTATTGAAAGTAAGTGACCTCCCACAACTCTTCTAGTGTTAGCTGCATAAGAATGCGGGGCAAATGATATCAAAGCAGTCGTTCCAGCAATTCCAGCAATTATTGCTCCTTGAGCAAAATTATCACCGATTATAAGAACTAATAATAATGCAATTGAAGCTATAAAGGATTGAAAAACATACCTAGATCTTTTTTTAAAAAAAATTGGATCAATTAAATGAAATTCTTTATCTAACTTTAATCTTATTTTCATTTTTTAAATTAATATCGTAACCTTTTGTCCATTAATCATATGAACATTCTAAAAAAAATAATAATACCCTTTGTTGTTGCAATTGTCTTGGTCTACACAATCCTTTCAATGTATATAACCAATATAGCATTTCAGCCAGTAAGAAATAATTTTGAAGAAACACCTGATTTGTATTCATTAAATTACTCAAATGTTAGTTTTAAATCAGATGATTCAAAAGATATTAATTTGAATGGATGGTGGATTGAAAGTGAAAAAAATATTGGCACAATAATATGGGTTCATGGCCTAGATTCCGAAAGAAGCGGAGGTGAAGGAAAATTAGAAATGATGAAAGAAATTCATGATTTAGGATATTCAGTCCTATCTTTTGATTTAAGAGGTCACGGAAATTCTAGCGACGCTCAATTAGGACTTGGGATTAGAGAGAAAAATGATATTTATGGAGCAATTAAATATTTAAATAAAAGTCATGACGTTAAAAAAATTGGTTTATATGGTATAAGTTACGGAGGAGTTGCAGTTATAGATGCAGCAGTAAATTATAATAATGATGATGTTGAAATTGTAGGTATTTTTTCAGATACACCATATTTTAGTGTTACTGAATTACTTACAAAGGAAGTATCAGACAGAACCCCTATTCCTCACTTCATATCAAAACTTTTGAAATTCGGAATCATACAAAGTGGCGAATTATTTCAGAACATGAATATTGAAGATGTCGAGGAATCTATGAAAAGAGTAAGTGAAATCAAATTCCCTGTAATAATAATTAGTTGCAAAAATGACGAAAGAGTTCCTGTCTCACACCCAGAAAGAGTTTATTCGTATTCAAAAAATAGCAAATATGTTGCTTTTGATTACTGTGAAGATCACGGTGAAGCATATGAAACGAATAAAGAAAAATTTATGGAAGAATTTAAGAACTATTTTGAAAATAAATTTTAATTCAATTTTGGTGTTAATATATAGATATGAGTAAAGAAAATTGTAATGTTTGCGTAGTATGTGGCTTGACCCAAGATCAACATAAAACTAATATGCATGTTTTTGGAATACAGATTGGATGTTCATGGAGTGCAATAAAAGATTATAAATTAGGCACTAAGGAAACTAAAAAAACAGTTTCTCAGGAACAATCTTGAATATATTTTCTTTATCTTTATCACTTAAAAAACTCAAATTATAGACACCTTCAAAAGAATTTCTATATCCTTCTCTATTAGATACTGGTGGATAATCACTACCCCATATAAGACGCTCAGAAGAAAATGCATCTAATGCTTTTTGTATATAACCAGAATTATCATTTTTAAATGGAAAATCTTTTAAAGACTCAGGCCTTTCATTTAATTCACCTAAGCCAGGAATTTTCATAAATAAATTTTTATACTCAGATAATTGCAATACTTCATTGAATAGATCTTTTTTATTAAAATTTTTATTTTTAATTTCAAAGTTTCCAACTCCAGCCAGATGCTCGATTATAAAGATTGTATTTTTATTTCTTTTAATTAAATTTTTAAAATCTTTAGAAGAAAATGTCTTTAAATCGGAGGCTAAACTGATTATAAGATTATTTTTTGAACAGAATTCAAAAAAATCATCTCCTTTATTTTTAAAAATATCATCATAATCAAGATAAATCCTTACACCAGAAACACCTTTTGATTTAAATTCCTGCAATTGACTTTCTAAAGGTGCACTCCAATTAACTGATGCAACCATAGAAAATTTACCAGGATATTTTTTTAAACACTCATAAAGGTAATTATTATTTGAGCCCTTATGCTGAATTAGAACAGACTTATCAATTGAATTTGAACTCATTTGATAAATTAAGTTCTCAATTGGCTCGAACCAATTTGTTCCTGCATGACAATGTGTATCTATAATCATAAATGAATTTTACTAAATTTTATGTAAGATTATATATATGAATAAATTAAAAATTTTAATATTTACTATTGCAATACTTATTTTGTCTTGCTCACAAGAATCAGAATTCCAAAAACTATACAATCAAGAGATGTATGCAGAATCTTTTTTTTCATCATTAAACTTGAGGACTGTATCATCAAATTCTTTCCAAAATGACGTATTAAAAAGATACACATTGAGCTCTCACCTACCTATAGATAATGAAGAATTAAATCAAATAAGAATTAATAACGGAATGCAGGTAGAAAATCTTAATTTAAACAACAAAGATGTTCAATTAATGAACGGGACTTTCAATCAGTTTGTTGCTTCTGGGAAAGAGGAATGTTACTTTGTTATGTCTAAAAATTATCCTCAAGTTGACGAAAAAGAAATAACAGCGCTTTGTAATGATATGTCCAAAAGCCTTGATTTATTCCTTGGCAATAACCAGTTAAAAATTTTTGGTGTTCATACTATTGTAGATGGAGAACAATTTACAACTTATAATGAAAAAAATGATAGGTACACAAAATATTTTAGTGTCCATATGCTGAATAAAGAACCTGACCAAGATTTAGTAGAAAAAATTACCAAAACATTTTTTCAGGAAGACACTTTGAATGAAGTGAGGGTCATAGGCAAAAATATACTTCAATGCAATTTGAAAGTGACATATGCTACCCCTCCTGATGATTCAGGATGCAATGAAATAGAAACATTACTTAAAACAATTAATTAAATTATTTATTTATCCATTTAACTATTTCGGAAATAGACTTAGGAATTTCTGCAAATTCCTTTAATTGACCTTCCATTATCTCAATCATACCCTCAACTCTTTTTTGGGAATCATAATAATTATCTAACTTATTTTTGGAAAATCGCTTGTATGCAGATTTATAATCTCTAGGTTCAACTCTATGATAAATTCTCATTAAATCGATCACAGAACGATTTTTAATGCTAAAGTAAGTTTTTGCTTTCCTGAACTCTTTCCTAAGTAAAGGCAAAGAATATCTTTTAATCCCAAACCCAACAATATCACAACCAGAAAGATGCTTGGATATAGATTCAGCATAATTTGAAAAAGGTTTTTCATTTTCTATCATTTTTTGATTTATTCCATGTATCTTTGTGGCATGTTTTGATATTTTCTCTTGAGGGTTAATAAGATTCGTAACGAATATTTTTGTACTATCTGGTAAGATTTTTATTGTTGATATTCTTACTATTCTTGCCTTATTTAAATCTAACTCAGTTGATGCTAGATCTAAGAAAACTAAAGGATTGACTAAGTTTATTGAATTATTCAACATAATAAATATGAATTTTAAAAATTTAATTAAATATAATAATAAAATTATAGAAGGTGTGTATTTATTTGCAATCTTAATTATTCCATTAGTTTTTTCACCAGAAGAGTTGTTCGGCTTTTATCAATTCCCAAAAGAATTTTTGCTTCACTTCCTTTCAAACATTCTGCTCATACTTATTGGCGTTAAGATAATTTTTGAACCAACGAAAATAATTAATAAAATCAATTCAAATAAATTAGCAATATCGTCTATATTTATATTATTGTTTTCTTATTTAATTTCTT
>CAYTXB010000045.1:0-5187 GCA_964440895.1 uncultured Dehalococcoidales bacterium | reverse complement strand
ACGACCAGCCTCTAAAATCATCAGCACTTAAATTAGGTTCTACATTAAAAATAACTGTAAAAAACAAACTTAAAAAAACTATTTTTGTAAGATTCCTTAACTTCATGATTTTTATTTTATCTCAAAATAGCCTCAACATGTATATTTTTTTCAATTTTATTGGCGTATCTGATAAATTAGTATTCATATTATATGAATAGGAGTTAATAGTTATGCTAAAAAATCTTTTTATAGGAATAATTTTATCTAGCCTTTTAGTTGCTGCTTGTGGATCGAGTGATAGTGAATCTGCCAGCGAAGACGATGGGCCAAAATATTTTGAAATAATTAACTCTGACAAATCATATACTATGGATGATGTTATGGCTGCTGGATTGAAAGGTGTTAAAGAATTTAAGACTGACGCTGTTGATAAAAAAACAGGTGAAGCTTTAACTCCTGGTGCTACAGAAATTGTTTTAGGTTTTTTTAAAGGACCATCTGGCCCTAAAGATATAGAGGTTAGATTTTATGCAAATCACGATGATGCGGTAAAAATGGGGCAAGAACCTGCCGAATCTATAACTGAAAAACCATCAAATCTAGTAGGAAACTCATCTGTAACAACATTGGCTGATGCGGGCGTAGGCATGAAAGGAAGCACAAAGTATGGCGGGTATGCTGTAAGTGGAAATGTAGTTATATTGTGCGAAAGAGAGCTTCAGGCTTGTTTGGATTTTATAGATTTATTACCTTAAATTTATTTCAGACTTAAAATTTTCAAAATCGGTTATTTTATTTTCTGAAAGAATTTGAAATAAATGTTTACTTTTTTCTGTTAGCCTCCAAGAATTTAATGTTGTTAAATGGTGTCTAGAAGATTTCTTTAACATTTCATTTTTTTCCAATTTTTCAACTGCATTGGCGAATTGTAATTTTGATATTGAAGATGGCAATGAATTTTTAATTTCTTCACTTATAAATTTTTCAGAAAATTCACTTAAAGAAAATTCATTATTTCCATAATATGAGTTTAGATAAATTTGAAATAAAATTATTTTCTCTGCATCCATTGCTATGAATTAAATTATTGCAATATTGTGCCAAAGATAAGAGGCACTATCATAGATGCAGCAATTAAAATTGATACTATTATTGTGATTATTTTCAATTAATTTTATTCCTCGTGCCTTTAAATTGATTATAAAAAATTTTCATATTGGTGGGCCCTGAGAGGCTCGAACTCTCGACCTACTGATTAAAAGTCAGTTGCTCTACCAACTGAGCTAAGGGCCCTATTATATGGTCAACTATTTAAAGCAGAAATTAGATTATAATCAAAAATCTTAAAATTAGAAAAAGGCCAGTAAATTACCCAGATTCTCCCTTTAATATTTGTTCTGGGGACAAAGCCAAAACTTCTAGAGTCATTTGAACTCCTTCTGTTATCACCTAAAACATAATAATAACCATCTGGAACAAGCGTTTTAGGAACTTCGCTCAATTCGGAAGTATTTCCAAACCTATTTGCAAAAGGTTTTCCATTTACAAGAATTGTACCTGAGGAATTTTCAATTGTATCTCCAGGAATAGCTATAACTCTTTTAACGAATTGCTTTCCAGTTGTATCGTAAGGAAAAGGTGGATCAAAAACTACAATATCTCCTCGATGTGGATTAAGTTTCAAGTCGAGGTTATAACCAACATTATTATCAAAGTTAAAAGGATCAAGATAAACAAATTTATTAACAAACACCCTTTGATTGCTGCTCAAGGTTGGACTCATACTACTACCATCTACAACATAATTTCCCAACAAGATTTGAAATGCAATTGATATTGCAAATGCTAAAATAGTATTCTTGGCTACGTTTCTTAAAAGATTCATAATGTTGATGGTAATAAAAAAATAATAATTTGAATAATAATATTTTAAACCTATAATCAAAAAAAAGGAGATTATTATGGTACTAAGTGACAAGACTATTAAAGAATATTTACAAAGTGGCAAAATTTTAATTGACCCTATTGATCAAAGTGACATACAACCTGCCAGCGTCGATTTACATATTGATAAGGGGATTTTAATTTTTAAAAATTCTGCTGAGCCATTTATTGATTTAAAAAAAGAACTTCCAAATTTAACTGAAAGTGTAATTATTAAAAAGGACGAACCATTTATGCTCCATCCGGGCGAATTTGTTCTGGCATCTACAATTGAGAGAATAAAATTATCAGATAATGTCGTGGGGAGGCTTGAGGGAAAAAGTAGTTTGGGAAGAGTTGGGTTATTAATTCATTCTACTGCGGGATATGTAGACCCAGGATGGGACGGACAACTCACTCTTGAACTAACAAATGTAGCTAAATTGCCAATTACACTTTACTATGGCATGAGGATTGGACAGATATCATTTTTAGATTTGTCTACATCTGCAGAAAACCCTTATGGGTCAACAAAACTTTCAAGTAGATATCAAGGCCAAACAGATGCTACGGCAAGCAAAATACATCTTGATTTCGACTCCCAAATTAAACACACTGATGAGTGAAAAAAATATTGTATTTAAAAGAGCATTAGAATTAGCTGAAAATTTAATTGAAAGTGTAAGCCCAAGACCTCCGGTCGCCTCAATAATAACGCATGATGGAAAAATTATTGGCGAAGGAGTTACAACTAACAGCCCCCTTAAGCATGCTGAAATAAATGCGATTGATAAAGCAAAAGATAAAATTCAATCTTTTGAAGAGAGCACACTTTATAGCACTTTGGAACCTTGTTTTCACAAAGGCAACACTGACCCTTGCGTGGACAAAATAATTGAATCTGGAATAAAAAATGTAGTAATTGGATCTGTTGACCCAAACCCAAAAGTAAATAAAAAAAGTATTAATAAACTAAAAAATAATAATGTTAATGTAGAATTAATAAGTAATAATGATTTAAAAAAAAGATCAGATAAACTAATAGAACCTTTTAATATGTATATCAAAAATTCACTTCCATTTGTAACAGTCAAAATGGCGATAAGTTTAGATGGAAAAATTGCGACAAAGACAGGTGATTCAAAATGGATATCATCAGAAAAATCTAGAGAAATAGTTCAGGATATGCGGTCAAAATCCGATGCAATAATTATAGGTTCGAAGACTCTTGAAATTGACAAGCCAAGTTTGAATGCTAGAAATAAAGACAAACAGCCAAAAATAAAAGCAATAATCAAATCAAACCCAAAGAGTATTTCTGAATTTGAATCATTATTGAAAGATAATTCGAGCGAAATAATAATTTATTGCAATAAAATTCCTAGCAAAAACCAAAAATGGGAAAATTTTACATTTGTTCAAGTAAATTCCGAAAATGGCAAGCTTGATTTAGAGAGTATTTTAAGAGACTTAGCTTCAAGGGATTGCATAAATGTACTTATGGAAGGTGGTGGTAAATTATTAGGTTCACTTATTGATCTTAACCTAGTCAATAAAGTTAGATTATTTATTTCGCCAATGCTTATTGGAGGTGAATCTTCAACAGATTCTATTGGAGGGGATGGAATCGAATTTATTAGTCAAAGTAAAAAAATAACTGATATTGAAGTTAAAATTATAGAAAGCGATATAATGGTTACAGGAACAATAAAAGAACATGTTTAGTGGAATAGTACAATCTAAAGGCAAGGTTACAGAATTTGACGGAAATTTGTTAAAAATTGAATCCTCTCAGATTGCAAAAGAAAATAATATCTCTGAAAGCATTTCGGTAAACGGAGCATGCCTTACAATTGTTGATAAGGACCTTAATAGTTTTTCAGTAAATGTGGTTGAAGAAACTTTGAAAAGAACCAGTTTAGGAAAGTTATCAGTTAATTCAAATGTAAATTTAGAAGCAGCTTTAAAAGTTGGGGATAAAATTGGCGGGCATAATGTACAAGGTCACGTTGATTGCACAACTACTGTTAAAAATATAAATCAAATAGAAAATTCGTGGATTGTTGATTTTTACAAGCCATCTGACTTTACACAGTATTTTATCGAAAAAGGTTTTATAGCAATTGATGGCGTAAGCTTAACTATAACTAACGATATTGAAGAGTTTTTTTCTGTAGCAGTAATACCATTTACATGGAATCATACAATTTTTAGTGGATATGATGTAGGATCTGTTGTAAATTTAGAAGTCGATATGACTGCAAAATATATAGAGAAGATAATTAAAAATAGTCAAAATTTAGAGAAGGCAAATTAAAATGAATTTAAATACCATAGAAGAAGCAATTCAAGATTATAAGGATGGTAAGTTTGTAATCATAGTTGATGATGAAGACAGAGAGAATGAAGGCGACATAACGCTTGCCGCAGATTTTATCACTCCTGAAAAAATAAATTTTATGGCATTGAATGCAAGGGGCCTAATATGTGTTGCAATTGACGGAAAAATTCTAAATAAGCTTAATATTCCGTTAATGGTAGATGAGAGCAATGACAGCAATTACACTGCCTTCACAGTGTCAGTCGATTATATACCAGGAACAACTACTGGTATTTCTGCCGATGATAGGTCAGAAACTGTTAAAGGATTAATTGATGAAAATGCAGATGGCTCAATGTTTCAAAAACCCGGGCACATCTTTCCAATAAAATACAAAGATGGTGGGGTTTTAGTTAGAGCTGGCCACACTGAAGCATCTGTGGATCTTGCTAAGTTAGCTGGCTTAAAGCCTGCTGCAGTAATGTGTGAAATTGTTAAAGATGATGGAACTATGGCAAGGAGGCCTGACCTTGAAAAGTTTGCGCAAGAAAACGACATAAAAATAATAACAATAGCTGATCTTATAGCTCACAGATACAGTAATGAAACTATTGTCAAAAGAACATCCTCGGCTAAACTCCCAACTAAATTTGGAGAATTTGAAGCTATAGGATTTAAATCTTTATATGATAATGATGAACATGTTGCACTTGTTAGAGGTGAAATTAGTTCAGACCCAACGCTTGTAAGAGTTCATAGCGAATGTTTGTCTGGCGATTTTTTGGGTAGTCTGAGATGTGATTGCGGTGACCAAGCTTCTGCTGCATTAGAAAAAATTGGGAATGAAGATTCTGGGGTATTTTTATATATGAAGCAAGAGGGAAGGGGTATTGGGCTATTGAATAAGCTTAAGGCATATGAATTACAAGACAATGGCGCCGATACAGTTGAAGCAAACGAAA
>CAYTXB010000044.1:0-5235 GCA_964440895.1 uncultured Dehalococcoidales bacterium | reverse complement strand
GTGGTAGCGGACCTGGATATATATATTATTTTATGGAAGCTATGAAAAGATCATGCAAAGAGATAGGCATGGATGATAATTTATCTAATCATCTTATAGTTAAAACTTTTCTGGGAAGTGCAATTTTAGCTGATTTTAGCAAAAAAGAATTTAGCGATTTAAAGAAAGAAGTAACATCTCCCAATGGAACAACAGAAGCTGCTCTTAATATGATGAGAAATAATAATTTTGAAGAAACTATTATTTCTGGAATTAAAGCCGCATACAATAGAGCAAAGGAATTAAATAATGATTAGAGAATTTTCAATATATCTCTTAGAGATAATGTCATGGGGAATTGTAGGTAGAGCACTTTCGTCATGGATACCTAACTCTAGAAGCTACACACTTGTTCAATTATTGTATAAATTTACTGACCCAATACTAAAACCTATACAAAATATTTTACCTAAATCAAATATGATTGATTTTAGTCCACTGGTTGCAATAATTGTTATTCAAGTCATGATAAGAATAATTCAATCTTGAAAGCTTATTTCATCAGCAGATAATTTAAATTCCTTATTATTCCCATAAACAATAAGATTGCCAAATTCATCAACATCAGAAATAGTGAACTTGATATCCCTATTTTCATTTAAATATATTTCTTTTTTTGGAAGAAATAAATTTTTTTTCCATTCAATAAATTTATCGCTACTATAATTCAAATTATTAGAAATATTTAAAATTAAAAAATAAAGAACTTCATCTATGTTAAAATTTTTGCTTTGCTCAATTAGTAAACTTGTTGCATCAAAACCCTTACCAGATAAATCATTTAAATTTGAATTGATATTAATACCTACTCCAAAATTTATAAAAATATCATTTTTTTGGATATTGCTTTCAATTATCATGCCACTAATTTTTTTTGAATTTAATAAAATATCATTTGGCCATTTAATTTTTAAATCGGAATTGTTATCAACAAATTTTTTTAGCGTTTGAAAAATTGATAAAGATAATATGATGGGTATATATGGTGACAGATCTTTATTAGCAATAATTGGAAAAGAGGCCAATAAATTCTTTTTCTTGACTGAATACCATTTTCTATTAAATCTCCCATGGCCTTTTTTTTGAAAATCAGCCATTACAATCTGATTAAGATTTTTTTTAATAGAAATATTTTTTTTAACAATATCCATAGTTGAATTTAAAGTTTCATACTTTAAAATTTCATAGTTATTAAAAATATTATTTTTTAATTTCCCATATTTTTTTTTATAAGATTCTTCAAGTGTTGCTATTGAAATAATTGTCATTGACTTATTCATTCTTTTTTATATATTTAAATTAGAAATTTCGGAGTTAAATGAATTATACAGAATTTACTAAATCAAGACGCCTCAAAGAGAAAATTGCTGTTAATATTCTAAAGTCTATTGCTATGATTTCTATCTTAACAACACTTGCAATATTATTTTTCCTTTTTTTTGAAACATTTAATTTTTTTACAACTGAAATGGAAGCTGGAGGATTTGTAAAACCTTGGGATTTTTTGTTTGGAACAAAGTGGACTCCTTTATTTAAGCCTCAAAGTTTTGGGATACTACCTTTGGTGGCTGGTACACTATTGGTGACAATTATTGCTGTAATAGTTGCTTTAATACTTGGGTTATCTATTGCTGTTTATTTATCTGAATATGCACCAGAAAATATCAGAAGGATTATAAAGCCTATTTTAGAAGTTTTAGCTGGAATACCAACAGTGGTTTATGGATACTTTGCTTTAACCTTTGTTACACCAATAATTATGAATATTGTAGAATCTTTTGGCGGAAATATAATTATCTTTAATGCCTTAAGTGCAGGACTTGTAATGGGGCTGATGATAACACCAATGGTATCTACAATTAGTGAAGATGCATTAATTTCTGTCCCTCAAAGCTTAAGAGATGCTTCTTATGCAATGGGTGCCAAAAAATTTCAAACAGCATTCAGGGTTGTTGTACCAGCTGCCCTATCAGGAATATCTGCATCAGTAATATTAGGTATATCCAGAGCAATAGGTGAAACAATGATTGTTACTGTAGCTGCTGGCTCTACTCCCAATTTTACTTTTAACCCACTCGAATCAATACAAGCAATGACAGCCTTTATTGTGCAAATTAGTTTAGGAGAAGCTCCGCATGGATCTCTAGAATATACAACAATTTTTGCTGTTGGTTTAGTACTTTTTTTTATGACCCTTTCGTTAAATATTTTTGGTAAATGGCTAGTTAGTAAATATTCGGAAAATTATTGATGAGCACAGAAAATACAAATTTTAAAAAGAGAGACAGAGTAGATTATATAGTTAAATATTTACTATTTTTCTCAGTAATTATTGCATTTTTAACTTTAATTTCTTTGATTTTTGATATTTTTAACGATGGTTGGGATTGGTTTGACTGGCAATTTTTTAATAGTTTTCCATCTAGGAAACCTGAAATTGCGGGAATTAAGGCAGCTTTTTATGGCACAGTATGGGTTATGTCTATAACAGCACTTTTATCAATACCCATAGGAATTTCAACTGCACTATATTTAGAAATGTTTGCTGATGACTCTAGATTTAATAGATTTATAAAAATTAATATAAGTAACCTTGCAGGTGTACCTTCAATTATTTATGGAATAATTGGCATGGCTGTATTTGTAGAGTTTTTTCAGATGGGGAGAGTGATACTCGCTGGAGCGTTAACAATGACATTGCTTATTCTCCCAATTATTATTATTGCTAGTCAAGAAGCTATAAAACAAGTACCTGGATATTATATGGATGCAGCATTAGCTCTTGGAGCAACAAAATGGCAAGCAGTAGTAAAAGTTATTTTACCTCAATCAATTCCTGGGATAGTTAGTGGGTTTATTCTAGCGATGTCGAGAGCAATTGGTGAATCAGCACCTATGATAGCTATAAGTGCGCTTGTATATATTACATTTTTACCTGAAGGCCCATTAGATAGATTTACCGTAATGCCAATTCAAATATACAACTGGATTTCGCAACCACAAGACGGGTTTAGAGGTTTAGCAGCAGCAGGCATAATTTTACTATTAATTATGTTGTTATCTTTAAATTCATTAGCAATATTTTTAAGAGATTATTTCCAAAGAAGAAATTAATGTCTAATACATTTTGGATCAATAATATTCTTCTCGAAGATTACAATAAAATCTTAAATCAAAAAAAAGTCCAAACTTTTGACGTTAAAGAAAAAAATAAAGTTTCAAGAATGAAGAATGGTGACAAGATAATTTATTTTCTAGGAGATAAAGATGTGTTTATAGGAATATCAGAAATTAAAAATGATAAATACGAAGAAATAAATAGTGAATTAATTTCAATCAAAATTAAAAAAGGTGCACATTTAAAATTAAGTAATTCAGTTGACGGAAATCAAGTTGGACCTTCATTAGAATATGTAAAAAGATGGGCGCCAGAAAAGTGGAAATTATCTCTCTTTGGAAATTTGCATATAATATCTCAGAATGATTTTAATTTGCTAGAATCGTGCATTAAAAAAATTAAATAACTTAAATTTTCATAAACCCCAAAGCATTATTAGTTGTTATTTCGGCAACATCATCTAACTTAATTTTTTTTATTTTTGAGATTTCTTCTGCAACTAGTTTTACATCTTTGGGTTCTGTCCATCTTTCTCTATTTTTTTTGAAATATTGAGGGTATGAGTCAGTTTCAATAACCATATCTTTTAATGAAACTTTTTCTGCAACTTCTTTGAGATGATCGTATCTAATTAAAGTTTTAGCAAAAGATATTTTATAACCTAAGTCAATCATATTCTTTGCTTGATCATAATTGCCGTCAAAATAATGTACAGCTCCTGGCTCATAGCTGAAATTAAAATTTTTTAAAATAGCGTAAGTATCATCCATAGAATTTCTTGTATGAAAAACTATGGGTAGTTTATTATCTAAAGCAATTTGTATTTGAAATTCAAAAGCCTCTATTTGGTCATCTTTGTCTGGAGAAGCTTCTTGATAATCTAAACCTATCTCGCTAATCATAGAAATTTTGCTGCTAGAAAGTTCTTTTAATTCAATCAAATCTTTTTTCCATTCTGAAGTTAAATCTGATGGATGTAAACCTATTCCAGATAAAACATCATAATGATTGTTTGATAAATCGATTGATTTCTTAGAATCCTCAATAGTCGTTCCAACAGATACAACAAATTTAACATTATTTGATCTCCAGCGATTTATTATCCCTGAAAGCTCTTCATCATTGTATTGAGGCAAATGTGTGTGAATATCAATAAACATAATATAATTTATGATAAAAGAATATTTATGTTAGAAAAAGAGAAAAAATTAATTATAGAAAAAATTCAAAACTCTGATATTGATATTTGTGTAAATATATCGGGCTGTGGATTTCAGTTTTTAAATAATATTTTAAAAATTAGTGGAGCATCAAAATTTTTATTAAATGCAGAAATTCCATATTCAAAACTAATTTTAGAAAAGTTTTATAAAATAAAAAGCCCTTATGTAACTGAAGAAAATGCAAAAAAACTATCATTAACTTCTTTAAATAAATTCATAAAAGTTAAAAATAATAATATTTTAGTTTCTGTTGGGTGCATAGGAACAATAAAAACTTATTATGATAAAAAAGGTTCTGAAAAAATTTATATCTATATAATTTCATCAAATAAAAAAGAATATAGTTTTGAAATGAACTTCAAAAAAGATTCTAATATATCAAGGGAAGGGCAGGATGAAAAAATTAATATATTAATCTTAACTTTATTAAATAATTTTATCGATAACAACTATGAAATAGAAATAGGAGAGAATAAATTTAAATATTTAATTTCAAGTTCTGATGCAATTGTTAATATAAAGGAAAAAATTATTAATGAATAAGGAAGATTACGACAATCTGGTAAATAGAAAAATTAAATATTTATCACTTGATGGAAATAATAAAAAAATAAATTTGGATTTAAATAATTCTGTAATATTATCAGGCTCATTTAACCCTCTACATAAAGGTCACACAGAACTATTAATTGCATCTGAAAAAGAAATTGCCGTAAAACCATTATTTGAAATATCTATCTTTAATGTTGATAAAAGCCAAATTGATTTTTTTGATTTAAATGAAAGAATAAAACAATTTAGATCTATTGGTAAATTAATAATAACCAATAGCCCTACTTTTACAGAAAAAAGTTC
>CAYTXB010000043.1:0-5311 GCA_964440895.1 uncultured Dehalococcoidales bacterium | reverse complement strand
CTAAAGATTTAAGAATTGGGTCTGAGGGAAGAGCAAAACTAAAAGCAGGAATAGACATCCTTGCCGATACAGTTAAAGTAACCTTGGGTCCTAAAGGAAGAAACGTAATTTTAGATAAAAAATTTGGACCGCCACAGGTTTGTTCAGATGGCGTAACTATTGCTAAAGAAATTGATTTGGAAGACCCATTTGAAAATATGGGAGCTCAACTTATTAAAGAGGCTTCTAAAAAAACAAATGATGATGCTGGTGATGGAACAACAACATCAACTGTTTTATCTCAGGCCTTGGTAGCTGAAGGCTTCAAAAACGTTGCTGCAGGCGCAGACCCAATGGCAATTAAAAAAGGGCTTGAACTTGCTCTTGAGTCTGTAAGAAAATC
Source organism: uncultured Dehalococcoidales bacterium (assembly GCA_964440895.1). Classification (GTDB taxonomy): domain Bacteria; phylum Chloroflexota; class Dehalococcoidia; order Lucifugimonadales; family Lucifugimonadaceae. The sequence goes on along the minus strand of CAYTXB010000043.1, from coordinate 4,929 downwards.
AATTACTAAGCTTTCTACTCCAGTAGAAGGTAAAGCACAAATTGCTCAGGTTGCAACACTTTCTGCCCATGATGATGAAATGGGAAGCTTGATTGCAAACGTTATGGAAAAAACTGGTAAAGATGGTGTGATAACTGTTGATGAAGGAAAGGGTTTAGAATATGAAACCGATTATGTTGAAGGTATGCAAATTGATAGAGGGTACATTTCTCCTTACTTTGTAACAAATGCAGATAAAATGGAAGCAATCTTAGAAGATGCTTATGTTTTGGTTACTGACAAAAAAATATCTGCTGTTTCTGACCTTCTCCCTTTACTAGAGAAAGTTTTGAAAGGCAATAAAAATATTATTGTAATCGCAGAAGATGTTGAAGGAGAGGCTCTGGCAACCTTAGTTGTTAATAGAATGCGAGGAACATTAAATGCTCTTGCTGTTAAAGCTCCTGGCTTTGGCGACAGAAGAAAAGAAATGCTTCAAGATATAGCAATTCTTACCGGTGCGAGAGTTATAACGGAGGATGTTGGGTTAAAATTAGAGTCTGCTGAACTTGAAGACTTAGGAACTATTAGTAGAGTTGTTTCAAGAAAAGACGACACAACATTTGTTGGAGGAAAAGGAAATACAGCAGAAATTAAAGGAAGAATAGAACAAATTAAGGCTCAAATTGAAGAAACTTCATCAGATTATGACAGAGAGAAGCTACAAGAAAGAATGGCTAAACTTTCTGGGGGTGTTGCAGTAATTAAAGTTGGTGCAGCAACTGAAATTGAGCTCAAAGAAAAGAAACAAAGGTTAGAGGATGCCTTGTCTGCCACTCGAGCTGCTGTTGAAGAAGGTATAGTGCCTGGTGGTGGAACAGTTCTTATAAGATCTGCAAATGACCTAAACAAGCTTAAAGTAGATAGTGAATTTCAAACTGGTGTAAATATTCTTAAGAAGGCTCTCGAAGAGCCTGTGAGAGTGATTGCTGATAACTCTGGCGCAGAAGGTGCTGTTGTTCTTTCTGGTGTTCTTGAGGGAACTGGTAATCATGGTTATGATGCTGCAACAGATAAATTTGGAGATATGCTAAAAATGGGTATTATTGATCCTGCAAAAGTTACAAGAGCTGCTGTAGAAAATGCAATTTCTGTTGGTGGCATGATTTTAACAACAGAATCAATGATGACAGATATCCAAGAGCCTGCCGGTCCTGCTGCTCCACCAATGCCTGGTGGTGGTATGGACGGAATGGGAATGATGTAAGTCATAGCTTAAAAATAATTTTAAAAGGGGTTGAGTTTTTCTCAACCCTTTTTAATTTATTCCATCATAAAGCTTTATCATGCCTTCCATCCAAGATTTCTGAACTTCGGGCTTCCAGTTAGGATCAAAATCAGGATATTTTTCTAAGATCTTAGAAATTATTAATTCATTGGTGTTTAGCTTAGCTTTAGGAGAAGGGCTCATTTTAATACTTGTATTTTTTTCACTCTTTTTTGGCGCAGATAATCCGTGCCTTCTAGCTAAAATGTAAGTTGATAGCTCAATACCTGCATCTTGGCAGGCTTGAATAAAGAAAAGTTGGCACTTATTTAACATGCCATCATTTATTCCCACCAACCTAAAAGCCTCATTGAACTGAGATCTTGTTGCTCTTAATAAATCAATTTGAAAAATATCAGAATACTTAAACTCTAGGATATCTTTAATTTTTAACTGTCTTTGTGTTCCTGTAGAACTAACCAACTCTTCTAATTTTTGTGTTGGGACTCCTGAATCAGAAATCAAATGAAGTGATTTTAAGGCGGTCATTAGCTGTTGACCTGTGGTTCCTGAATATCTTGGGCCCCATACACTTCTATCAATCCTTGATGGTAATCCCTCTTTAAGTAATTCCAAAAAATTTCGGAATGTCCTATATGATACATATGGAAATGCTACTTTAGTCATAATTTAACAAAATTGTATTTGAAATAATTTAATATATTAGGTTCATTCTATCATTCATTCTAAAAATAATCATTTTTAGAATGATTAAATTTCCCAACAGGACAGTTTTTGAATTTACTTTTCGGAATGCCCAAAATAAGAAATATAAATTAAGAATTTTTAGGAGGAACACATGGATATAGAAATAAAAAATATTGATTTTAATGCTGATTCAACAATTAAGCTTGAATCAAGGAAAGAGACTAAAAGATGGTCAAAGTTTTCTAATCAGTTTATTCCAGTTGTTGAAAAATTATCTAAAAATAAATATAAGCTTGTATCCGGGGCGGAAAAAATTCATATAGCAACTGAAAAGGGTGAGTCTTCTGTTAATTGCAATATAATCACTGATCTTAATGAAGAAGAAAAAGGTGCGCTTGATCTTCGCTTATCGTACCAAGGATCAGAAACATGCCCAATTACCTTAGGTGAAAAGTTTTTAGATTTTAGAAAAGAGTTTTCAATTACCCAACAAGAGTTAGCTAAAAAAACAGGAATTACGCCTGGGACAATACACCATTATGAAAGCTTAATAAAAACTTTAGCACCAAAATTAAAGATTAATGTTAAAAATAAAGAGCTTACATTTAAAGAAGCGAGGAGCATTGCAGATATTGATGATTATGATAGGCAATTACAATTAGCAAAACCATTCCTTAAAGGTGAGTTAAGTTCTGTTCATGTTGAAAAAATTGTTTCCTTGGCAAAAAAACACCCAACAACAGAAGTAAAGGTTATCATTGAAAGTGTTACAAAGGGCAGGCAGATAGTTGAAGTAAAGAAGACAGAGCCTGAAAAGAAAATAATTGAAAATCCAATTGATTTTGGGTCAATAGATGCTAGAATTCTAAAAATTTCTGCAGAAATTGATTTAATACAATCAGAAGAAATTCCTGAGTTTAAAAGATTAAAACTTATAAGCTCTCTTAGGATTTTACAAAGTCGAACACAGTTAGCTTTGTCATCTCTTAATACTCGGGCTGACAAATTTAACTTATTAGATTCTAAGCTTCTAAAAAAATAATATTTAAGGAATGAGAAAAGTATTTTTAATTAGTTTTTTTATTGGATTATTTTTTTCAATATTTTATCTTGTATCTTCCTCATTGGTTTGTAAATTTGTTTTTGATTGTTCAATTGAGGTTAAAAATTATATTTGGGGGGCAATTATTATAACCTTTTCAATTACATTAATAATATCTTTAATTTTAGGTGTATTATGGTACATTTATAAGGCAACAAAAGTTTAAGCTTAGGAGAAAAATAATGTCTGAAAACAATTTCGATGTATGTGTTATTGGTGGTGGACCTGGTGGCTATCATGCAGCGATTAGGGCCGCCCAATTAGGCCTTAAAACTGCTTTAATAGAAAAAGACGATGGAAGTGGATATGCTGGTCTAGGTGGGGTTTGTTTAAATTGGGGTTGTATACCTTCTAAATCATTGCTTAAAAATGCGGAGCTTGTTAATCAAATTAAAGATTCTGAAAAATGGGGCATATCTTTTGATAACGTTTCCTTCGATTTCGCTAAAGCAATAAACAGAAGCAGAGAGGTTTCAAGCCAACTTACTCAAGGAATTGAATACTTGGTTAAGAAAAATAAGATTTCTCTTTTTAAAGATAAGGCGTTGTTTGAAAGTGACGGAACTGTATCCTTAGAAAAAAGTGGCGATAAAATCTCTTCAAAAAACTTTGTTGTTGCAACTGGTGCTCGTCCTAGAAACTTGCCTAATTTAGAAATTGATGGAGATAAAATTATTTCTAGTAGAGAGGCATTAGAAATTAAAGATTTGCCAAAATCCATTGGTATTATTGGGGCAGGGGCTATTGGTGTTGAATTTGCCTATCTCTTTAATGCTTACGGAGTTGATGTAAAAATATTTGAAGCTCAAAGCCATCTTGTTCCAAATGAGGACAAGGCGATTTCATCTGAACTTGAAAAGATCTTTTCTTCTAAAGGCATAACCTTTGAGTTAAACTCTACTGTTTCAAAAACTGATATTTCTTCTGAAAGTGTCACAATTGAGTATGATTCCGACGGGGAAAGCAAAAATTATTCATGTGACAAGCTTTTAGTTGCTGTTGGAGTTCAATCTAATGTAGACGGGATTGGATTAGAAAATGTTAATGTTGAGCTCGAAAATAATTTTATTAAAATTGATGAAAATATGAAAACTTCAAACTCAAATATTTATGCAGTTGGTGATGTAACTGGAAAACTAATGTTAGCTCATGTTGCTTTTTCGCAAGGTGTAATTGCAGCTGAAACAATAGCTGGCCATAGCCCGAACCCAATTAATTACTCCGATATGCCTCGGTGTACTTATTGTCAGCCCCAAATTGCAAGCCTAGGGCTAACTGAAGACCAAGCAAAAGAGCAAGGATATAATGTTAAAATATCTCAATTTCCTTTTAAGGCTGTTGGTAAAGCAATTTCAATTGGGGACTCAGAAGGCTTTGTTAAACTTGTTGCTGATAATGATAGTGGAGAATTATTAGGGGCCCATATGATTGGCCCAGAAGTTACTGAAATGATAGCTGAACTTGGACTACTTAAATATCTCGAAGGGACTGATGTTGAGGTTGCCGAGCTAACTCACGCCCACCCTACTCTTTCGGAAGCTGTTAAGGAAGCGGCGTTGTCACTTGGTGACGGTGCTATTCATATTTAGTAGGCTAGTTCTTCGCTCTCCTGATCATATTTAAAAATTGAATAGTGTTTAACTCCGAGCTGATTGACTTTTTGTACTCCTCCTTCATCTCTGTCAAACACAGAAAGAGAATGTTTAATATTTGCTCCGATTTTTTGAATTTCTAAAATGGTGTTTATAATACTTCCACCTGAAGTAACAGTATCATCTACAATTACAACATCATCTCCTCTTTTTATGTTGCCCTCAATTTTGTTTGTTAAGCCGTGTTCTTTAGCTGACGACCTAATATAAAAACCAGGTAT
>CAYTXB010000042.1:0-5325 GCA_964440895.1 uncultured Dehalococcoidales bacterium | reverse complement strand
ACATAGTATTTAAGATCCTTAACAATCAATTTATCAAAAGTGTCTGGCTCTTCATGATGATATTCACATGTTGGATATCTACCATGATATCTCCATCTCCAAGGGTGAGAGGCATCTATTCCAGCTTCTAAAAAAGGGAAATGGTCTGAATGTCCGTCTAGTTGGGACATTACATGTATTTTCAAATTTTCATTTAAAGAGTCTATTTGGCTTTGAAGAAAATTTCTTAAATGAGGAAAACCTAAAACAATACCTTTTAAATTACCAGTTGATAATTCATCGCAATTAAGAACAAATCTCGGTTTTAATTTTTTATAATTATTATTTACGTGATGAAAAGACCCTTGCAATCTTTGTTCTTCAGCACTCAAAGTAACAAACCTAATTCCAATTTTTGGAGTTATATTAAACTTATCGAAGGTTCTTTTAATTGATTTTGCAGTTTCAATTACTGAAATTGCTCCGGAAGTATTGTCATTTCCTCCTGGCGTATCAAATACTGTGTCATGATGGCCACACATTACAATAAATTCATCTTCAATTGATCCAGGTATTTCGGTAATAACATTTGAAGTTGTTGCTTCATAAAAATCTGTTTGAACTTCAATTTTTACATCATCCTCTAATATTGCATATTTTTTCAAAAGCAGTAGATGTTCATGTGAAGTGTTTATGATAGGTAATGGTGGATTTATAGAATCAGGGTCTCTTGTATCCCAAACAGATGAATATTCCATACGCCTTCCTATCTTAGGGTCACCTATAATTATTGCTGCTGCGCCTTTTTTTGCTATATATTCTACCCTTTTGCTTATTGTTTCTTGCTCAGTGAATGGTTCGTGTTTTCTAAATATTATTGCTACTTTATCTTTAATATTTCCTTTAGAGTCATCTGCTTCTCTTTTGGTGCCATATCCTAGATCAATTAATTGATTATTTAGCTTTGTAGATGGACATCTATGATATGGCTTTGAATCGATCTTGGTTCCATCAACTTCAATGCTGCAATGATTAAATTTATAAGTTTTAATATTAAAATTTTCTTGAAAAGATTTAAGATCATTATCTTCCCAATGAGACATAATGTAGTTAGCAGCTTCCCTTTCGCTATCAGAAGTTGCCCATCTAGAACCAATATCTATTGATAATTTTTCATTTAACTCTTCTATTTCAGAATTAATCCAATAGTTTCCTATTATCCACTGATCAATTTCATTAATTTTTTTAATATCCATTAGACAATTTTTAATTAAAGATTTGGTTTGGTCAATTTTTACCCAGTATTTTTTAAGCCAGCAGATATTCCGTTAATTGTTAAAAGTAAAGATCTTCTCATCAACTTGAAATCATCAGAATTAGAATCGTCTCGCAATTTTTTTAATAAAATCAACTGAAAAATATTCAAGGGCAAAATATAAGATTCTCTAACTGATAGTGTTTTTTTTAGTGTTACATTTGATTCTAATAACTCTTTTGAATCAGTTATTTCCATTAGATATTTAACTGATTTTAAGTATTCTTTTTCGATCTGATTAAATAATTCAATTCCATCTTTGTATAAATTTTCAATATATGCCCTGCTAATATTTAAATCAGTTTTAACAAGATTCATTTCAATATTTGAAACTAAAGTTTTAAAAAATTTTAATTCCCTGTACATTTTTAATATTTCATCTTTGTGCCCATCATTAAATAACTTTTCAATTGTATGCCCGAACCCATACCAGCCGGGAATTATTTGCCTAGATTGTGTCCATGAAAATACCCATGGAATGGCCCTTAAATCTTGAATTCCTTTTAGCCCTCCCCTTCTTTTAGAAGGTCTAGAACCTATATTCATTTGAGCAAATTCTTCTAAAGGGGTTGCTTTAGTAAGGTAATCAAAAAAGTTTTCTTGTGAAATAAAATTCTTATAGTGATCATAACTTTCGTCTGACAATTTGTTCATTAAATCAGACCATTTGTCATCCTGACTGCTATCTATAGGATTATCAAAGGAAGCTTCTAAAACTGAAGACATAATTATTTTAAGATTAGTTTCTGATAATTGTGAATTAGCAAAATTGTCAGAGATAACTTCACCTTGTTGGGTAATTTTTATTTTTCCATTAATTGTTTCAAGAGGCTGCGATAATATTGCTTCTCCGGCAGGACCGCCGCCCCTGCTTGAGGACCCACCCCTTCCATGAAATAAAACTAGATCTAATTTAAGCTTTTTTGATAAGTTATAAATTTCCTTCTGTGAGGAATATAAATTCCATTGAGATTTGATTATCCCACCATCTTTATTTGAGTCAGAATAGCCAATCATTACCTCAACCAAACTTCCTTCATCATAAATATATTTCCAAAAATTATTTAAAATCTCATTTGCATTTTTCAAGTCATCAATTGTTTCTAACAAGGGAACTATTCTAAAGCTTGATAAATCCTTTTTGGTTACAAAAGTTTTAGTTAAAAGAGCTAAAAATGCTATTGAACTTAAATCGTCTGAACTTCCAGTCATAGCAACAATCCAAGTATTAATTGAATTTAATCCATATTTTTTCCTTGAATTTTTTACTGTCTCAAAAGTATTAATAACTTCTTTGGTAGCGTCACTTAATTCAAGATTATTTAAATCTAATTCATTATTTTTTTCAATCAAATTTATTGCATCTTGAATAGTAGTATTTTGATCATATATTTTAGAAATTATTTCTTTTGCTGCATTAGTTGTAATAGCCGAATCTTCTCTTATATCCATTTCAGCTGTAACAAACCCTCCTACTTTCAATGACTCAACAAGGAGACTTAATTTTCGAATTTCTTTATTGGTACCCCTGTTTTCTATTAATGAAATTAATACCATATTAAGATCAGAGATAATTGTTTCAATTTCATATGAATCATTTATAAATTTTTCTAGAATAATGCTTAAAGCCAATCTATATGGCTCTTCATCATATTTTTTAAATGAATTATTATTTTCTGAAATTTTAATATTTTTTTGAATAAATTCTTTTAACTCTTTAGAAAAAGTGGCAATATGAATTGATTGACTCAAATTATCAATTAAATTTTCGATTTCATTAACAACTCTATTTTTATTTCTTTTATATTGAATTTCGATAATTTCAGTTGTTAATTTGTGATTAACATTTGGGTTACCATCTCTATCACCGCCAATCCAAGTACCGATCTTAATTGGAGAATATAATTTATCAGAAACTTTTGCTCCAAGAATTTCATTAATAAATAAATTCAATTTTGGTATTTCTTCGTAAACTACTTTATCTATATAAAATAAATTATTTATTGCTTCATCAATAGGGGTTGGTTTTAATTGCCTTAATTCATCAGTTTGAATTATTATTTTAGCCGACTCTTTTAGTTCTTCTTGGTATGAAAGTTTTGAAAAAGGTACACCCTTCAATCTTTCATCATGCCGAACTTTAATTATTTTATGCAACTCATTTATTTGATTTAAAATTTCTGGTCTTGCAGCCTCGGTAGGATGAGCAGTAAAAACCAATTTAATATCAACTAAGTCAATTAAATTATTTGGCAAATTACTTTTATTATTAAGTAAATTCTCTAATTTAGAGTTTAAATTTTCTATAGAGTAATTATTTGATGAAAGGTCATCTATTCTGTAAATATGCTCTACTACATTGGCAAAGTGAAAATACAACGTATATGCCCTTATTAACCTTACAGTCCAATACGGATTAAATTCACTAAATTTATTTATTACATCTTCTAGAGACCTATAACTATTATCAATATAGTATTTTTCTAATGCTTTTCTGGCTAAATTTAACTTTGTAAGAAATTCATTACCAAACTCATCAGTTAGTATACTTGCAACCAAAGAAGCTATTACTTTAATTTCAGAATTTACATCTGAAAGAATTTGATCGTTATTAGTATTTATTTGCGTCATAATGTTATTTTAGTATAAATTCACTACTGATAATTAATTTAACTATCTAATAATATGACATTAAGTGCTAATAAAGAAAAAGTTGAGGAGATAATTAAAACAATTTCAATAACAGAAATTGATTATTCTGAACCAATTGATGAATGTTTAATTAATGTTGAAAAACTTATCAGCCTAAAATCAGAATTGGAGTTGGTAAAATCTGACTCACGCTTTTTAAATAATCCATCTATAATTTTGCTAAACAAAGAAAAAAAGAAATTGCTTGTAAGAAAAGATTTTAATGAAAGAAAATGGATTGATCCTCAAAAAATTCTTATGGCTATAACTCCTGGATTTTTCTTAATCTGCCTTGCAGCACCACCTGCAGTTTTTGGTGCCCTAATACTTCTTTATCTTATTTAATTTTAGGAAATATTATTCCAGTTTCTTTTTTATAATTTATGTATTCTTTTTGTTTGCCCCATTTTTTTTCACCTCTTACTTCTAGCTGAGGGACCCCAGTTAAAAACCTAAGAAGTACAAATACAAAAATTGGCGATAGGATTGATAAAGAAGTAAAAATAGAATTAATATAACTAATTGATATAACAAATATTCCTAGCCAAATAATTATTTCACCTAAATAATTTGGGTGCCTTATATATTTCCACAATCCTATATTTATAAATTTACCTTTATTTTTTTTATTAAATTTACTTTTTTGAGAATCTGATACAACTTCAATTATAAATCCGAGAATCCATATTAAGAGCCCAAGCCATTGAACTAAACCAAATTCATAATTATCCTTTGATGAAAAAATAACAATCATAGAAATAGAAGTCATAAATACCCATAATGAATTCATAATCCAAAGAAAATATAGACTTAGTGGTGATTTGAAATATTCATCTAATCTTTCATCAGCACCTGAACCTAGCCTTCTTAAAAATAAATATGGCCCAAGCCTTAAAGCCCAAAAAATCAATAAGAAAAATATTAATATTTGATTTCCATCAACATCTGGAATGAATATTAAAGAAAGTACACCTGTACTAATAAAAGAAATACTTCCAATTAAATCAAAAAAAATGTCAGTTTTAAAAAGATATGAATGAATGAAAAACAAACTATTTATAGACAATATTGTAATCACAAATATATAAACTAACGGAATACCATTTACTAATAATGAATCTAAGCTAATAATATATGCCAATACAAAAATAACAGCTAAAACAACTGTTGTTGAAAGTGCATGTTTTATACCAGTAGACATTTAATATTTATAAATAATTTGTATTTATAAGTTTTCTGCAATTACAAAGTGGCCATCATTCCATGAAGGTTCTTCATCTAACAGTTCCATCATCTTCATAAAATTTTCATGCTGTTCAGGTCTTTCTGCATTTTTAACA
>CAYTXB010000041.1:0-5410 GCA_964440895.1 uncultured Dehalococcoidales bacterium | reverse complement strand
TGTTCCATGGGCTCCATAATAAGTAATATTTTTCAAAATTGATATTTTTTTTATCCTCACCGTACATTTTTACTAATGAATTTATTATTCCTATATCTTTAACTGGTAAAATATTTGGTCTACCCATATGAAATATCATAAACATTTCTGCTGTCCAATTACCTATACCTTTTACACTAGTAAGGTAGTTAATTACTTCATTATCATCTAATTTATCTAAATCTTTAAATGATATTTCTTTTTTAATTATTTTTGATGACAAATCTTTTAGGTAAGATATTTTCATTCTGGATAAGCCGCAATTTTTTAAAATTTCTTCGGGAATTCTTTCGATATCTTTCGCAGTAATTTTAACTTTTGAAGTTATCTTTTTTTTAATACTGGTTGCTGCTGAAACTGAAATTTGTTGACCCAAGATTGAATTAAATAATGTTATAAAAGGGTCTCTTGATTTAGTTAAATATTCATTTCCTGACTTATTAATAATTTTTTTTAAATTATCATCTTTTATTGAAAGTTCTTTTTTTGCTTTTTCCCAATATCTAACTTTCATTTATTATATTTGGATAACATTCCCACCTGCCTCTTTCTTCCCAATTACATCTCATGTCATCAGTATGACCAAAAAAATAGAAAACTAAAAGAATAAAAGTTAACACTACTAAAGGCATAATCCATTTAGACCTGAGAGGTTTAGTTTGAATCCAAAAGTTGTATAAAAATGTACTCATTTATATCGTTACTTGTTATTAAGCCAATTATTTAATATTTTAGATTGATTATCAACAAATTTAAGATTTATTTTCATTTTTTCTATATTTTGATCTATTGTTTTTTGACCTTGAGGGATAGGGTTTTTTTCAAAAAACGAACTTACTCTTTTCGCTAATCCTTCATCAGAAATAGATTTAATACCGCCAAACATTCTCGGAATTGTATTGTTAGGAAAAATTTCATTAATCTTTTTCCAATTATCTTCAATAAAATTCCAAGCTATTAAAGAATGTCTATAATTCCTTAAAGTTGTTGCAATTAAGTATGGCGCATCTTGATTTTTAATTTTTTTACTCAATGCCATTTTAAGAGTTTCTTCTGCTAGATCAGATGATTTAAACTCAGATAATGAATATAGAAACCTTATTTTTTCTTGAGGTATCTGACTATTTGTGTATTTATTAAAAAATTCTTTATGAAGGACTTTATCTCCATTATTTGCCATTATTGCTATTGATGATGCTGCCAAATTTGGTTCTACTTCAATTTCTTCATTCAAGTAGTCATTGTAAATATTTTTTGCAATATTTATATATTCATTATTTTCACAAGTAATGCCTAAGCCTCTATATATAAGTGCCCTAAGTTCTGTAATTTTTACATTTTCATTTTGGCTTTGGTTTTTACCAACATTTTCTAAAAGTTTGCTTAAATATAGATTAATGATATTTATCATTTTTACTTTATTAACTTCGTTTGAATATCTTTTACCTACGCTTAAAGTTGAGATAATTAATGATTGTAAATCTGTAGAATTGTCTAAATTCAGTTTTAAGCATAATTCATAAAATAAATTTATATTATTGTTATTTGAAGTGACACTACTCCACAGATCGTCAACTAAAGAAAATTTTTCTAATTCATTTAAATTATCTAAATTGTTAAAAATTTGATTAGTTAGTATTTCTTCTGAATATTCTGCTCTATAAAAACCGTTAGAATTTTTATTTCCATATTTAAACTCACCTATGTCAAAATCCGTAAATAATTTGTTATTTTCTAATAGTATTTTTTTATTTGATTCGTTACTAACTATTTCTACGGGAACTTTCCAATTAAATTCATTGTCAACATTGTCATATTTAAACGTTTCTTGAGTTATTTCTATCTTATCTTCGTTATTTTTAAATTTTAATCTTGGATAACCTGGCTGAAATATCCAAGTGTTCATTGTTTCTCTCACTGGAATAGAAGAAAATTCTTCTATGCTATCCCAAAGATCTGATGTTTCAGTATTAGAAAATTCATGCTTCTTTAAATAACTTCTTATGCCATCCCTAAATTTATCTTCGCCAACATATTGCTCAAGCATTCTTAATACTGCACCACCCTTCTCATAAGTAAGTAAATCAAACATGGCTGATGCATCGTCAGGTGAAATAACTTCAAATTCTATTGGTCTAGTTGAATGTAATGAGTCAACGTCAAATGCAGCTGACCTTTCTATTCCAAATTGAACCCACCTTTTCCAATCTTTATTAAATACATCCACTGCCTTTGTAGCCATAAATGTTGCAAATGCTTCATTTAGCCAAATTCCATTCCACCATTTCATCGTTACTAAATCACCAAACCACATATGAGCAATTTCATGACAAATTACATCTGCAATTCTCGTTAGTTCACCTTGAGTCGCATTATTTTCATTTACCAATAATAGTGCCTCTCTATATGTAATACATCCCAAATTTTCCATAGCACCTGATGCAAAATCAGGAATAGCTATCATATCTAATTTGTCTCCAGGATAATGGCGCCCGAAATAATCTGAAAAATATTTTAATGCAAATTCACCGACTTCAAGAGCAAATTTTGCAAGTTCACCTTTACCTTCAGGATAAACAATCCTTAAGGGGGTTCCATCAACATCAAGTTCATTAGTTGCTTCAAATGGCCCCATAATAAAAGCTACAAGATAAGTAGACATTTTCATTGTGTCATTGAATTGATAAACCAACTTATCTCCATCTTCATAAATTTCTTTAATGCTTGAATTAGAAACTGTAAATAAATCTTTTTTTATTTTTAGTTTTAAAGCATAAACAGACTTAAATTCTGGTTCATCAAAACAAGGAAAGGCTCTACGTGCATCTGTGCTTTCAAATTGAGTAGTACCTATTCTATGAGATTCACCTTTCTCATCAACATAATTTGACATATAAAATCCTCTTAATGAGTTATCTAAAATTCCAGAAAATTCTAAATAAAGTGAAAAGTTACCTATTCCGATTTCTTTATTAAAATTAAACTCAACCATTTCATGTTCTTCGTCAAATTTAATTTCTGGAATGTATTCAGATTCATTTGCATTTAATAATTTTGGATTAGTAATTTTTAAACCAATTGTATTCAGTTTAATTTGTTTGGTTGGTTTATTAATTTCAAGATGTATTGTTTCATTGCCAATAAATTTTTCATTCTCTAAATCAGGCTCAATAAATATTTCATATTTTTCAGGTATTGCATATTTGTCTAATCTAAATTTATTTTTCATGTCTCTCCTTATAAATTATTTAATCCTTCTAATCCCAAACTAATTGCAATTGCAATCATGGCAAATGATAATAACTTCATCACTAATCTGCCTTTTAACCTTTTAGATATTATAACCCCAAATTGCGAACCAAAAATACCTCCAATTCCCAAAGGTATAACCGCAGCAATAACAACATTGCCACTTATAAAATGAGCTGTTGAACCAAAAAGTGTATAAACTGACATAGTGGCAACTGATGTTGCTGTAGCAACTTTTACTGGAAAATTAAAGAAATACACAAGTGTTGGAGTTCTTAGTGGTCCTCCTCCTATTCCAAAAAAACTAGATATAAATCCAAAAATTATGTTGACACTCGTTGCGATTGGTTCAATAAATATGTATCTGTATTTTTCACCTGACAGTGAATTAATTTCCCTTTTAGTTTTCCAAAAACTATTTTTAAAGTTATTAAATTCATCACCAATAATTTTATTTTCAGATTTTGACGGGTTCCAAAAAACATAAATACCTGTAAGGAAAAGTATTAATGCGAAAAGTATATTAAATATAGCACTGTCAATTCTTTCAAGTCCTATTACTGCAATAATTGCTCCTGGCATAGCAGCAATACTAAATAATATTGTGCTCCTTACATCTACGATTTTTAATTTCATATATGAAAAGGCACCACTTAAAGATGCTATTGATACACATAGAATGCTAGTTCCAACTGCTGACTGAGGTGAAAAATTAAATAATAGTAATAATATAGGGCCTATTATAAAACCACCTCCAGCACCTACAAGAACACCATAAGATGTTGCAAAAAAACCAACAATAACAAATGCAAAAATTTGAATTAAGCTAAATTCCATAGAATTTAGCTCCAGGTTCTATCGTGAGAATCTAATCCGTCCCATTCGTCAGTAGGCTCAAAGGCACCTTTTGGATAAATATCCATCGCTTCCCCTTGTCCACCCCATCCGCCAGGCTTAACATTTAAGTGCTTTTCAACAGCATCTTCATTCAAAGTTATCCCTAATCCCGGAGATTCAGGCACCTTAACAAAACCGTTGTTAATAATTTTTTCTGTTTCAAAATTTACCAGATCATCCCACCATGGGTTATCTACAGAATGCATTTCTAATGCTATAAAACCTTCTGTAGCTGCAGCACAATGCACATTTGCCATTGCAACTATTGGTGAACCAGCCTGATGTAATGCCATTGGTATACCCTTTTCCTGAGCATAATCACCTATTTTCTTAGTTTCTAAAATTCCTCCAGAAGTTGCTAGATCAGGATGTATGATAGAAACAGCTTCATTATCAATAAGAGGTTTAAAACCTTCTAGGAGATATATATCTTCTCCTGTGCATACTGGTGTATCAACAGAATTTTTTAATTGTTTCCATTGATTTGTATATTGCCAAGGAATCATATCTTCATACCAAGCCAGAGAATATTTATCTAATTCTTTTCCTAGTCTGATGCAACTTTCTAATCCTATGTGGCCAAAATGATCAGAGGCTATTGGAACTTCATAACCAACTATATCTCTAACTATTTTTACATATTCAGAAATTTCAGATATCCCTTTATCTGTCAATTGAATTCCTGTAAACGGGTGCATAGTATTTTGAGCTTCAACCATCATGCTTTTTAATGATCCTCCAGTAGCACCTTCATTGATTTCCTTTTCGTTATAATCATTTGGGAATATTAATCCACCTTCTACTTGCTCAGAAATCCATATACCTATATCCATTTTTAAATAAGAAAAACCTCTTTCCATTCTCTCTTTTAAGGCATTTCCCATTTCTACAGGATCTTTTTTTGAGGGAGTATCTGAATATACCCTGACCTGATCTCGATATTTTCCTCCAGCTAACATGTAAGCAGGAACTCCATATGCCTTACCAGCTAAATCCATCAAAGCCATTTCAACTCCACATACCCCGCCACCTAATCTTCCATGACCACCAAATTGTTTAATTTTTTTAAATAATCTTTCAACATCACAAGGATTTTCACCAATTAATCTACTTTTAAGCATTAATGCGTACCTTGCACTTGCACCATCTCTCACTTCACCAAGACCAACTATATCTTGATTTGTATATAATTTTATTATTGGCCATCTCCAGTTATTTTCACCAA
>CAYTXB010000040.1:0-5481 GCA_964440895.1 uncultured Dehalococcoidales bacterium | reverse complement strand
GATCATGGTGGATTTGATCTAAAAGAAAAAATTAAAAATATCCTGAAATCAAAGAAACACGAAGTTATTGATTTAGGAGCTCATGAATTTACGCCATCTGACGATTATCCGGATTTTTGCTACCCAGTTGCAAAAATGGTGGCAAGCAATGAAGTTGATAAAGGAATAATTTCCTGTATGAGCGGAATTGGCGCAGTAATAACAGCAAATAAAGTTAAAGGTGCAAGGGCTGGATTATGTCATACAGAATATTTAGCCAGACAAGGTGTTGAACACGATGACATGAATGTATTATGCATAGGCTCGAAAATCGTTGATCATAATATTATAGAAAATCTAATTGAAGAATTTTTAAATGCAAAATTTCTTCCCGACGAAAAGTACTCTAGAAGGCTAAAGAAAGTTATAGATATTGAAAGTTCAGAAAGTAATTAATTGAATAAAGAGATTTTAAAAATTAATAATTTAGGCCAATCAATTTGGATTGATTCAATTTCAAGAGGAATGATTAAGGATGGAAAAATTGAATCTATGGTAGATAATGGCGTCTCGGGAATTACTTCAAATCCTGCAATTTTCCAAAAAGCCTTAGCTAATGAAAATACTTACAATGAAGATATAAAAAAATTAGCAACGTCAGGATTAAGTGATCCTAAAAAGATATTCCAGAATCTTTCAATAAAAGATATTTCAGATGCTTGTAAAATTTTATACCCAGTTTACCTTAAACAAGATGGAAATGATGGGTTCGTAAGCATTGAAATAGATCCTAAATATGCAAAAGATACCCAGAAAAGTATAAATGAAGGAATTTACTTATATGAATCCATAAATCAACCAAATGTGATGATAAAGGTGCCCGGCACAAATGAAGGTCTACCTGTTATAGAAAAATTAATTAGCTTAGGCATAAATGTTAATGTCACATTGCTATTTAGTAGAGATATGTATAAAAAATCGGCTAAATACTACATTAATGGCTTAAAGAATTTAAACAAAGAAAAAATTGATATAAATAAAGTAAATTCTGTAGCTTCTTTTTTTATTAGCAGAATAGACACTGAAGTTGATAAAATTATTGATGATAAATTAAAAGGTAAAATAGCTATTTACAATGCGTTAATGGCGTACCAAGACTACAAGGAAATGTTTTTTAGTGAAGATTTTAAAAAAATTGAAAATATTGGAGGAAAAAAACAAAGATTATTATGGGCATCTACATCTGTTAAAAACCCAAAATATAATCCGCTATTGTATGTAAAAAATCTTATATCTAATGATACAGTTAATACAGTTCCTGAAGATGTTTATAACGAAATAATTAATAATGAAAATCATTACAAAAGTTTCCAAAACAAAGAAATAGAAAATTTTATTTCATTAAGCAATATAAATGACAATGACCTTGAAAATATAACAGATAATTTATTATCAAATGGTATTAAATTATTTGAAGATTTTTTTGAAAATTTATTAAATGAAATAAGAAAAAAATATACAAATTAGATTAATGTCAGATTATTTATTAAATTCATCTATTAGTATAAATGGTGAAGAAATATTAGATGATATAAATAATATTTTTCAAAAAAAAGATATTTGGACTAACGGCCCATTTAACCCTGAAGAAAGATTAGGTTGGGTTGATTTTGAAAAAGTAATTAATTCTTCACATGAAAATTGCATTTCAATTTTAAATAAAATCGAATTTGAAAATATTATATTTATTGGGATGGGAGGGAGCATACAAACCGGAAAAGTTTTAAAGCAAATGCAACCAAATAAAAATATCTTATTCCTTGACTCAACTAACCCTTTAGAAATTAAAAAGGTTTCAGATTTAATTAGTAATAAAAAAAATATTTTTATAATTATGAGTAAATCAGGTTCAACAATTGAAACAAATACAATTATGGATTTTTTTATAAACCAAATGAAAAAAAATAACATTAAAGAATTTGGGGAATATTTTATTGCTATAACAGACAGAGGAACTGAACTTGAATTGTTTGCAAAAAAAAATAAATTTTTAAAAATTTTAACTACAGAAGAAAATATTGGAGGCAGATTTTCTTCTTCAACCTCTTTTGGAGCTATGCCCTTCTATGCATTAAAAAGAAGCAATTTTAAAGAAATAAATATAAACATGGAAGAAATATATCAAAAATCTAAATCATTGACTGGCGCATTATTTCATGGGATTAAAAATGATAACTTTAAAAAATTAAATATCAAAATATCTGACAATATTTCTGAAATGGGAACTTGGCTTGAACAGCTTATAGCAGAATCATCAGGAAAAAATAATAAAGGAGTGACACCAGTAATTTCCAACTTACCAGATTCAAAATCTATCATTGAAATTTTTTTAGAAAATGGTAAATCCAGCGATATAAATGAAAAATTAATTACAATAAAATTAAATAAAGAAAATATTTTTGAAGATATGTTTATATGGCAAATATCAACTTTGATGTTATGCAAAGAAATAAATGTATTTCCATTTGATGAGCCTGACGTAAAAAGTTCTAAATTGAATACATTAAACATACTTCAATCTAAAAAAAATATTTCAGCATCAGATATGCCATTTGCAAATCAAAATATATCAGAAATCTTTAATAATAATTCAAAAAAAGAAGTGCTATATTTAAATTTGTTTACAGAGGAATCTGATAATATAAAAAATTCTCTTAAGCCGTTTAAAAAATATCTCAAATTATTTAAAAAAATAAATTGCATATCAAGTTTTGGCCCCAGGTATTTACACTCTATTGGGCAGCTTCAAAAAGGTGGTCCAAAAAAAATTTGGGCATTATTTTTTTATGATTCAGAAGAAAATAAGTCTTTTGAATCTAAAAAAGAATTTGATGATATTTGCACTACCTTTAATTCTCAAATGTTGGGTGATTATTATGCTATTAAAGAAAAAGGAGTTGATGCTTACCTAATTAATATTAATTCTAAAAATATAAATCCATTTGATAAAATAGTGGAACAAATTAAGGAGTAAAAATGGAAATTGCAATAGTGGGTCTCGGGAAAATGGGCTTAGGTATTTACAATAGGCTCACAAATAAAGGTATTAAATCGTATGGCTTTGATTCTGGCTGGAATGAAGAAGATTATAAAAAAAATAAAGTGGACGGAGCAACCAATTTAGGTGACTTAATTAAATTATTTAGTCCAAATTCAAAAAAAGTAGTTTGGGTCATGGTTCCTTCAGGTGAAGCAACAAAAAATACCCTTAATGACCTAAGGTCAATTATGCAAGATGGAGACATTATTATCGATGGCGGAAATTCGTATTACAAAGAGTCAGTAGAAAAATACCATTTTTTAAAAGAAAGAAATATATCTTTATTAGATTCTGGGACAAGCGGAGGGGTCTGGGGTGAAAAAGATGGGTATTGCCTTATGGTCGGGGGTGACAAAGGCTCTTTTGATTACTGTGAACAAATCTTTTCAGCATTATCATCAGATGGTAAAGGATACGGATACATGGGGCCTAGCGGTTCAGGTCACTTTGTTAAAATGATACACAATGGAATCGAATATGGCATGATGCAATCAATGGCTGAAGGAATAGAAATATTAAATCAAAAAAAAGAATTCAATCTTGACTTAGTAAAAATTACTTCATTATGGCAACATGGAAGTGTTGTAAGATCATGGCTTTTAGATTTGTTAAAAGAAGCTTTAGAAGAAAACCCTGATCTAGATGGAATAGCTCCTTATGTTGAAGATTCTGGAGAAGGCAGATGGACAATTCAAGAAGCGATAGATCTAGATGTCCCGGCACACTCAATTACCTCATCATTGTTCTCAAGATTTTATTCTAGAAACAATGATTCGTTTGGTTTCAAGGTATTATCATCACTAAGAAATCAATTTGGTGGGCATAAAATAAAAAAGTCTAACTAAAAATTTTTGAATATAATTCTTCTTGCCTGTTCATTGCGTTCTGATAAATGATCATACTTTTTTCTTCAGGGTAGTAGGTTTCCAAAATTTCAAATTCAAAATCATCTAAAGACTTTTTAATTCCAAGGCCTACAAGGGCGAGTATTGCAGTTCCTTTGCCTGTATCTTGATCAACATTAGATACACTCACCCTCATACCTAAAACATTTGAAATCATTTGCAGCCAATATTTTGATGCTTTTATTGCTCCCCCAGAAGCAATTACTGCACATTCATCTCCCAAAACAGTCATTAGTCTTCTAGACACCAATCCAAATCTATATGCTATTGATTCAAGAAATGCTTGGTATATATCGGTTTGACTAGTAGAAAGCCTTATACCAGAGAGGGTTCCTGTTGCATTATCTGCCCAACCAACTGCTCTTTCACCAGCCAAAAATGGTAAAACTGTTAAACCATGACCATCAGGTTTTGATCTCAGAAGCAATTGTTCCAATTCCCTGTTCAAATCATCATTTTCAATTTCGTCATAATTTATCTGCATATTCATTAATTTTTTAAGCCACAAACCAACATTTCCTCCCTCGGAAAAAGCTCCACCTAATAAGCTATTTTCTGAGTCTAATTTATATGCCCAAAGTCCTTGAGGTATCTTTAGGTCAGGTTTCTTTGTGACAACCCTTAAAGCACCTGTAGTGCCTATAGACAGAGCAATTTTTCTTTCAGAATTGCAACCAACTCCTAAATTTGAAGAAATCCCATCTCCGACAGGAAGAAAAAATGGTGAATATGTTAAATTTTTCCATCTTTTTGAATATTTATTATTTAGCCCTGAAACATAAAAATCAAATGAATTTAGAAGAGGTAAATTATTAATTTTTAGGTCTATTGATTTAAGAATAGACTCATTCCACTTAAGTTTTTTCCTATCAAAAATTCCTGTCCAGCTGGCAACAGAATAGCTAAGAGGAATATCTCTACTTTTCATCCACCTTCTCAAAAGATAGTTTGAAAAATCTGTCCATAACTCTACTCTTTTAAAATTTTCTAAGTTATTTTTTCTTAACCATAAAATTCTTGATGGTATATAAGATGTGTGCATTGGGCATCCTGTTTCATCATATACCTTCTTCTGATTGATTATAGACTTAAGTTGAACAAGTTCTTTATGAGACCTTGTGTCAGCGTAAGTATAAACTTCTGTTATTGGGTTGTTGTTATTATCTAATCCTAAAATTGTACTCGCCATAGTGTCAGTTGAAACAGCAATAATTTCATATTTACTTGATCTTTTTAAGAGTTCATCCAACCCCCTTTCAATAAGTTCAGCAGACTCAATAGGGTTAAAAATATATGTACCATCAGACTTAATTGTCATCCAGTGTTCAAATTTTATTTGATAATCTTTAATAGGGTTTGCATTAGTATCAAATAATCCGATTTTCACAAAAGAAGTGCCAATATCTAAAACCAATATTGCCTTATCTTTTTTTGATACCACGAGATTTTTCATAAGCTCACTGTGGATTTTTAAGGATTTTATTTTCTCCAGCCAAC
>CAYTXB010000039.1:0-5637 GCA_964440895.1 uncultured Dehalococcoidales bacterium | reverse complement strand
CGGCAGTTGATGATTGCATGTAGTCTTCATAAAACCTTATTTCAATATCTTTTCTCTTATAAAATCCATACCATATTTCAGTAGCATTAGGAGTAATAAAGTTACCTTCATTATCCTTAGCGTCAGTTATAAATTCTTTTGATTTCTTCCATCCAGCCTCAACAAAATCATCCACATTAAACAACTTATCTTCATTATTAAAATGTGAATTTAAAAGCACATCTTCACTTTGCTCAATATTTATTTCTTCGCTGTTAGAACATGCCAATAAAAAAATTAAAATTATTATGTAAAATAGTTTCAAAATATCTTTCTGGTCATTTAATTTATTAAAGCATAAAAAATTATTTCAAAAACCACAATTATAAGTGTTAGTATTAGTAAAGGTACAAGTATGACAAATTTAAATTATAAAAATGAATTCGCAAAAACCGCTAATGAACATATGTATATTGGGATGTTCAATGAAACAACTATGGAAAATGAAGGTGGGCCACTTATCATTGAAAGTTCCAATGGAATTTATTTAAATTCATATGAAAATACTAAATATATTGATGGCATAAGCGGAATGTATTTTAGAAATGTTGGTCACGGTCGTGAAGAAATTGCTAAGGCTATTTATGACCAGCTCTCAAATGTAAGCATGAATGTTTATGCCGGAATTACACCCAAATCAGTTGAGTTAGCTAAAAAAATCTCATCTGTAGCACCAGGTGATTTAAGCAAAACATTTTTTTGCCAAGGAGGGTCGGAGGCAAACGAATCAAGTATCAAAATGGCTCAAGCATATCATGTGAGAAATGGAGATAGGGGCAGATATAAAATTATTTCAAGAGATGGAAGCTATCACGGCTCTACTTATTTGACAGAGTGGTTAGGTGGTCACCCCGGATTTCCAAGAACTGATTATCAGCCATCTCCTCAGCATCTAATACATGTTGAACAGCCAAATTATTATAGAAGAAAGTATGATAAAGAAAGTATTAACGAGTTTACAGATAGGCTAATTCAGGACATTGAAGAAAAAATACTTTTTCACGGACCTGAGTCTATTTCATGTTTTATTGGTGAGCCTGTATCACAACCATTGGGCGGGGTTGTTCCTCCAAAAGATTATTGGCCAAGAGTAAAAGAAATCTGCGCTAAATATGGAATTTTACTTATATTTGATGAAGTTATAACTGGCTTTGGAAGACTAGGAGATTGGTTCGGGTCGAATATTGTTAATACTGTCCCAGACATATTAAGTTTTGCAAAAGGGATAACAAGTGGCTATTTTCCTCTTGGAGGATCAATATCTTCAAATAACATTTCAAGTGTATTTAACGGCGAACCATCAAATGCCTGGTCCCATATGTATACTTATTCAGCTCATCCGGGAGGAGCTGCAGCTGCAATGAAAAATTTGGAAATTCTTGAAAATGAAAATCTAATTCAGAATGCAAAGGAAAGGGGCGAACAACTTTTTGAAAGGCTTTCTGAAATAAAAGATAAAAGTAATATTATTGGAGATAATAGAGGTATAGGTCTTTTGCAAGGAATGGAAATTGTGAAAGATAAAAAAACAAAAGAAAGATTTGAACCTTCTAAATACGTAAATATGATGTTAACGGAAAAGTTAAAACAGAGAGGTATTTGGATTAGGGTACCTGCCTACATACTCCCTGTTGCACCCCCTTTAACGTCAACCAAAGATCAGGTTGACCAAATATGTGATGCAATAGATAGTTCCCTAACTGAACTGGAACAAGAAATTATTTAGAAAAGATATTTATAACTTTTCTTTAAATAGTCATATCCTGAAATTATTCCTGTCGCTGTCCCTAAAGTTAAAATAATAATAGAAAATTCATAGAAATAATCTATATCTGTTAGAGGGGAAGAAGCTACAAGACATATTCCGCTCATCTGCAAAAAAGTTTTAAATTTACCTAGGTATGACACTTCAACAATTTCTTGATTATTTGCTGCCATCCACTCTCTTAAAGACATTATTACAATTTCTCTAGAAATTATTAAAATGGATAATGAAAAAACTGCCAAAGAATCATAATTATAAATTAGTGAAATTAACACCAAAAAAACAAGGAATTTATCTGCTATTGGATCAATAAATGCACCAAATCTTGACGGGTTTCTTTGTTTTCTTGCTAATGTTCCATCAATAGCATCTGATAATGCACCTAAAATAAACAAAATAACAGCTATCAATAAAATTGTTTTTGAATCAAAACAAAGCAAGACCGCAACAGTAATTGCGAATATAAATCTACTGAAAGTAACAACTGTAGCTATATTATTCATTTAATTTTGTAGGAAGGTCATCAAGGTGACCGAGTTTATCCATTGCTTTCCACTCATCCATAAATATTTCATTCCATTTTTCTGTTAATGGGTTTTTTAATATTTCTTCATATACTGGCCAAAAGATTATTATGCCATCTGCACCATCTCTTAAAGCTGAACTTGCTACATCAGGGGTTCTGACTAAGGCAGCAGTAATTTTTGGCCTGTCTTCCCAATTTTTAAAAATATTGTAACAATCTTTAACCAATTTAGTAGGATCAAGACCTAAATCCTTAAATGGTTCACAAAAAGGAAGAATGTGGTCAGCGCCTGCCTGCGCTGAAACAACGGCCTGAGAAACTGAAAAAACAGTTGTACAAAAAGTTTCAACTCCTTCTTTTTTAAGAACACTAAATGCTTCTAAAGCAATTTGACTGCAAGGAATTTTTAAAATTATTTGATCTGACAATTCAGTAAACTTTTCTCCTACTTCTAATAATTCTTGTGTGGAGTTCCCATCTATTTCAATAGCTATCTTTTTATCAGTAATATTTAAATATTCTTTTGTTAAATTGGTTAATGACCCATATTTTTGAACCAATTCTTTTTGGACTACAGTATTTGTGACTATCCCTTTAATACCATTGTTCATATATTTTTGCAGGTCAGAAGGGTCACCTGCAAGCCAAATATCTGGGCCAACTCCTTGTTTCATAATATCCTCCTAATCCTCTGGTTTTTTCCAGCCTGTGCTTGATCCACACCTTAAACATCTTCTGACCGAATAAATATATTCATGCTCTTCTTTTTCATCTGCAACATAATCAAGTATAACTCTTAAAGCCTTTGACCTATCAGCTAATTTATATTTATCTTTAAAATAATCAAGCATATCAACAGAATCTTGCTGAACATCAAATTCAACTTTTATTTTTTTTCCAGCCATTTTTGTTTCTCCTATTTTTAATTTAACCAACCGTATATTTTTTTACAGCATCTTTGTTTAGATTGATACCTAACCCACTTTTAGTTGGCAATTGAATTAAACCATTTTTAAATTCAAATCCTTCATCAGCCAACTCTTTCCTTAAAGTTTCGTGACATAGCTGAGGAGGTAAATATTCAATATATTTACAAGATGGGGTATTAAATGCAAAATGTGCTGTTGCACTGATTGATATGGAAGTTTTCCAGCAATGAGGAACAATGATTCTTTCGTGTTTATCAACAATTTTGGAAACTTTTTTTGCTTCAGTCAAACCACCTACTCTTCCAATGTCAGGCTGAGCAACATCAATTTTTCCTTTAACAATTAAATCTTCAAATTCATAAGAAGTAGTTAACCATTCTCCGGCTGCTATTTTCATGGGAGCTTCTTCATGCATTCTTGCATAATCATTTAGCCTGTCAGTCCAAACAGGAGTTTCGAGAAAATAAATATCGAATTCTGCCCAGTCTTTAACAGTCCTTAATGCATCTTCAGCTGTCTTCCATTTGTACTGAACATCAACCATTAATTTAATTTCTGGTCCCAATGCTTTTCTTACAGCTTCAAGCACCAGTGTGTGTTTGTCATCGTTTTCTCTCATTCCATTATGAGCATAAGGACCATTCATAGTTACTTCAGATTTCACAGCTTTAAATCCTAAATTTCTAGCTTTTTCAGCCCATTCAACAAGCGAATCACGATATTCTTCAAAGCTACTGCCTAGCGGCTGCAACGAAGCATAAGGGGTTATATTTTCATGAACATTACCTCCAAGAAGTTGATATACAGGCTTATTTTCATATTTACCTTTTATATCCCACAAGGCCATATCTATTGCTCCAATAGCATTAACACCCGCCCCTCTTCTACCGGTCATAGCTGTTCCTATATAAAGCTCCTCCCACCTTTCTTCTACACTTAAAGGATCTTTCCCAACTAGAATATCTTTCATTGATTGATCCATGGTATGGGTGCCAGGAGAATCTATAAGCGCTTTAGCAACCCAGGGATTTGTATCAGTTTCACCATAACCTACAATCCCTTCATCAGTGTAAATTTCAACAAGAATTGTATCTTGTGCAGATGATGTTAATGAAACGTCAGCATTGTCAGCAACAAGAACATATGTTTTGATTTCGGTAATCCTCATTAATTAATACTATAATAAAATCATGAAAATATTAATTCCGCCCAGCGAAGGAAAGTCTAAAGAGAATACTAGCAATATTACTTTTGGAAAGACTGAATTCTTATATAAAAATGAAATTAAAAAAGTTTTAGAAAAATTATCTGAATGCGAAAATAATGCTTTAACTAATATTTATGGGTCTTCACATGAAAAATCAGTTATTCAACATAAGGAAAATTTAGAATTATTTAACAATAAATGCTCATTGGCCATCGAAAGATATTCTGGAGTTGTTTACAGTTATTTTGATTACAAATCCTTAAACGATTCATCAAAAGTTTTTTCAAATAATAATATTTTAATAACTAGCGGAATGCTTGGTTTAGTTAAACTAAATGACTTAATTCCAAATTATAAGCTCAAAATGAATGTTCTTAAATTAACTTCATTTTGGAATCCAATTTTTACAAAGTCGTTAAAAAATGAAGATTTCATCTTAGACTTATTACCTGAAGTTCATAGAAAATCCTATTCATCAGACAGATCAATAAAAATTGATTTTAAATTTCTTAAAGATAACAAGTCAGTTTCAGCTGGACATAATGGCAAAGCAATAAAAGGAAAATTTTTAAGATTTATCGCAGAGAATAACTTAGAAAGGTTAGAAGAAATACTTACATTTAATGAAGATGGGTTTATCTGGAATAAAAATGCATTTGTTAAGAAAATTTAAATAAAATCCCAAAACTATATTTCATTGATAAAATTAAATTAATGTTAAAACTTTACTATATTTTTATATGTACATTTTTGTTAATGTCATGTTCAACTCAAATTGTTGCAAACAATAATATTTACAAATTGGATAACCAAGAAATTTATTATAAGAATTACGGAGAATCAAATAATCCAGAAATTTTGCTTGTTCATGGCTTAATGGGTAGCTCAACTTCATTTGATGAAATCGTAGCTTATTTAGAAAAAGATTTTTATTTAACAGTGATTGATTTACCTGGGCATGGCAAATCAAATTTAACAATAGATTTTAATATTCAAGAATTAACTCAAACTCTTAATTCTTTTATAGAAAACAATTTTGAAAATGCAACAAATTTAGTGGGCTATTCGCTTGGCGGAACAATAACAAATAATTTGTTGTCGGATAAAAGCAACAAAATTAATAAAGTAATTTTAATAGATCCATGGTTTAGCAATAACACTACAATAGATT
>CAYTXB010000038.1:0-5647 GCA_964440895.1 uncultured Dehalococcoidales bacterium | reverse complement strand
TAATACAACTATTCAACAAAATAATTAATAAAATGAAAAAAAATATAGCAAAACAGAAAATAAAAAAAGGTATTCCTTCAATCGGAACTTGGGTATCTAGTGGCAATCCGCTGGTATGTGAAACACTTGCAACAAGCGGAATAGACTGGATAAATATTGAATGCGAACATAGCTCAATTGACCTAGGTGAACTTGTGCATTGTTTCAGGGCTGTAGAGCATTCAGATATTCCGGTTTTTGTCAGAGTTGCTGGAAGCGATCCTTTAATAATAAAAAGAGTAGTTGATTCTGGGGCTTTAGGGATTGTAGTGCCTGATGTCAAAAATGCTGAAGAAGCTAAACGAGCTGTTGACGCGTGCAGATACCCTCCGGTAGGAACAAGAGGAATTGGTGCTACCAGACCTAATGCTATATACCCAGATTACATGAAGCACGCTGATGAAGAAATATGTGTAGTAATTATGATTGAAGATATTAATGCAGTTAACCAAATAGACTCTATAATGGAGGTTGAGGGAGTTGATGTTGTGTTTATTGGCCCTAATGATTTGGCTGCAACCTTAAACATTCCTTTGGGTATGAATAATCAGCACCCTAAGCACGTTGATGCTGTAAAGAAAGTTCTTGAGGCAGGAAAAAGACACAATATACCAACCGGAATTCATTGCGGATCCCCCGAAGAAGTTGTTGAGAGAATTGAGCAGGGGTTCTTATGGATGCCCCTAATGTCGGAAGTTGCATTAATGAAGACATCATTTATGGCATCTATGGAGCAAATTAAAGAAAAAAGTAAATCCTCAGAACTAAAGTCTGATGGCAAGTTTTACTAGTTTTTTAAACAGGCTGGAAGAAAATTAGTATTTGGTTTTTCGTGAAAATAAACGTGAAATCCTCCCATGCCATCAGGGTTTACTAATGAAATTAAATTTCTTTTTTCTTCTTCATCTTTTGAATTATCAAAAAATGTTCTAATACCATTTTTTATTAAAAATTTTTCTTGAGATGTGTTGCCAATTTTATAAAATCCATATTTATTTAAAGATTCATTTAGGTAGTTAAAGTTTACATCACAAGTAATATCCTTTTTTCCAATATTTTCTAATATGTTTTTATCCATTGAGTGTTTAGAATAGCATCGCACTAATCCGTTGGGATTTTTAAAAAACAATTTATTATAGTCATTATAACCATAATCAATTGTTATCATCACACAATAATTAAACAAAGAGGATAATTTTTTACAAATCAAATCTAAGTCTTGAATAACCTCAAAGGTTGATCCGTCAGGTATTTTAGAAGTAATGTCATTGCTTAAAAATTCAAAATCTTTAATTTTCTTTGTTGTTTCTACGAGCTTGCCGTTATCAAATTTTACTAACAATTCTTTTATGCTTTCTCCGTCTTTTAAATATCTGTTAAAAGGGAGAGCATCAAAAAATTCATTCGATAAAATACATCCCAATTCTCCTTCAAAATCTATATCGATAAGATTTTCTCCATTTATTTCATCTATATTTAAATAGATAACAGAATTAAAAAATTTTTTATCTTTTGATATATATGAAAGAATATCTTCTTTTAATTTTCCTGAATTCCCGCCAAGCTCAACAATAATAAATTGTCTTGGTTTGCTGTAATGATCCCAGACATCTTTTAACTGTTTGGAAATTATCTTTCCAAATGAATCATGTGTGATTGGGCTAGTAAAAAAATCTTTGCTAATATCTTTATTTTTATAATATCCATATTTATCATCGTATAGAGAATGTTTAATAAAATGTGAATAATCAACAATTGAAGATTTTGAAAAAATCCTATCTAAAAGATCTTTATTTTCTATTTTCAATTGGAATATATTCCTGTTCGTGTTCTCCCGTGTAACTTAGAAGAGGTCTAAGTAAAATATTATTGTCATATTGTTCAAGAACTTGGATTGTCCACCCTGGTATCCTGCCAACAGCAAAAATGGGAACAAAAAGATCTGTCGGAATGCCTAAAAGGTGATAAATAACTCCTGCAAAAAAATCAACATTAGCATATATTCCCCTTCTTTGATAAGGCTTCATTGCATCCATGACTGCAACTAATATTTCATACCAACTTGGGTCACCTTTTTCTTCACTTAAAAATTTAACACCTTCTCTTAATTGAGCCGCCCTGGGGTCTTCGGCTTTATACACTCTGTGGCCGAAGCCCATTACCCTTTCTCCAGATTTTTGAAGGTTTATTACATAATCTTTTGCATTATCAGGTGAGCCAACTTCTTTAACCATCTTCATAACATTTTCTGCAGCACCTCCATGGGAAGGTCCTGATAAAACTGAGATACCTGTAGTTATAGCACTGTGCAAATCTGCTTGAGTTCCTGCACAGACCCTTGCAGCAAAAGCCGATGCATTCGATCCATGGTCAGCATGAACTATAAAATCTTTATCCATTAATGTAGACGTGCTTTCAGTAGGGGTTTCACCATTAAGCATATAGATGAAATTTGCTGCATGTGATAATTCTTTACTTGGCTCAACAGGATCTTTGCCGTTTCTTAAAGAATTATGAGCCATAACAATTGTTGGCACTTGAGAAGTTAATCTAATACCTTTTCTCATAGTTGCATCATAACTTTTGTCTCCAGCTTCTTCGTCAAAACTAGAAAGGGCTGAAACTGCTGTTCTAAGAACATCCATAGGGTGGGAATCTTTTAAAGATTTGATAATATCAATAATCTCGCCAGGAATATTTCGTGAATTTTTCAAAGAAAAATTAAATGAATTTAGTTCTGAAATAGTAGGTAATTTTCCATAAAGCAAAAGATAAGAAACTTCCTCAAATGATGATTTTTCAGCAAGATCATGAATATTAAAACCTCTATATTCTAGGATACCCTCTTTACCATTAATATAGGTTGTTTTAGTTCTGTCAAAATAAACGTTATTTAGTCCTCTATGGATTTTTATTTCATCTTCACTCATTTTTTTCCTCCGCTTTAATGAAAGCTAGCCTAATTCCCTCATCATCATTTATTTTTATATTAGTTTTTGATATTTTTTCTAATGTTTTAATTTTAACATCATTTAAATTTTCACCATTTCTTAGTCTAATGGTTAATGAACTATTCTCAACCTCATTGTTACCAATAATTATCATTAAAGGTATCTTCATTTTTTGAGATTTTCTAATTTTATTATTAAACCTGTCACTTGATAGGTCAACTTTCCCTCTCAAGCCCATTAAAGACAGGCTCTTTTCAATAATTTTACAGTTTTCAAAATGATCTTCTGATATTGGAATCACAGTATATTGTTCTGGGGCAAGCCATAATGGAAAAGACCCCCCAAAATGTTCAATTAAAATTCCGAAAAATCTTTCAAGAGACCCAAAAATTGCTCGATGTATTAATACAACATCTTCTTTTTCACCATCTTGATTTATATAATTTAAACCAAATTTACCTGAGGCAAAAAAATCTAATTGAACTGTTCCTAATTGCCATTCTCTTCCTAATGCGTCTGGAACTGTAATATCAATCTTTGGTCCATAAAAAGCACCTTCTCCAGCTTGGACAGAAAAATCCATATTTGAATTTTCTAATATATTTTTCATAATAGATTCTGAATAATCCCACATCTCGTCATCTCCGGTCCTATTTTCTGGTCTAAGTGAGAGATAGTAGGTTGGCTTTTTAAAGCCAAAATCTTCATAAACTTCTTCTAAAAATTCAAGAAATTTTAAAATTTCAGATTCAATTTGTTCTTTAGTACAAAAAATGTGTGAATCGTCTTGAGAAAATGATTTTACCCTTGTAAGTCCATGCGAAACTCCTGACCTTTCATTTCTATGAAGCCTTCCGAAGTCAGCATATCTAATTGGCAGGTCTTTATAAGAATGAAGCCTTGACCTATAAAGAAGGTAGTGTGACGGGCAATTCATAGGCTTTATACCCATTTTATTTTCTTCATTTTCCGTAAAAAACATATTGTCTTTGAAGTGACTGGAGTGGCCAGATAAATCCCATAATTTAGAACTAAAAATTTGAGGCGTTATAACCTCTTCATAACCATATTGATCATATTTATCTCTCATATAGGTTGTCAGCTGGTTCATTACAAATGTTCCTTTCGGAAGAAAAAACGGCATTGCTGGAGAAAATTCATCAAAATAAAATAAATCAAGGCTTGTGCCTAGTTTTCTGTGGTCTCTTTTTGATGCTAATTCTAATTTATCTAAGTGTTTTTTTTGCTCTTCTTTTGATTCCCAGGCAGTCCCATATACTCTTTGGAGCATTTTATTTTTTTCATCACCCCTCCAATATGCGCCAGCAACATCTAATAATTTAAAAGCCTTAATATTCCCTGTGTGTTCAACATGGTCACCACGACAAATGTCTTCCCAGCTTTCATGGCTCCATATGGTAACTTCTTCATCTTTTGGGATGCTTTTAATTATTTCAAGTTTATAAGGTTGATTTGAAAATAATTTAGAAGCCTCATCTCTCGAAGCTATAACTCCTGTGAACTTTCTTTTAGATTTGATAATTTTTTTCATCTCAGATTCTATATTTTTAAAATCTTCCTTTGTTATTTGGTGTGGACAGTCAAAATCATAATAAAAACCATCACTTGTAGGAGGGCCAATGCCTATCATTGTTCCAGGAAAGAGATTCATCACAGCTTCGGCCATAATATGTGCCGTCGAATGCCTTATATTAAATCTTAATTTTTCTAAATCTTCCATAATTGGTGGGCGATGAAGGATTCGAACCTACGACCTCAGCGATGTCAACGCTGCACTCTAACCAACTGAGCTAATCGCCCATAAATATATTTTATTTTTGGTTATCTTCTGTATTTTCAGAATCACTATTATCTTTTTCTTCAATTTTAGCAGTTGAATCGTCATTTGATCCAATATTTTGATCAGAACTTTCAGATAAAGAGTCTTCTTCATCATAAAGACCTTTTAATTTACCAAAACCAAGCTTTTCATAGCCTTCATCTGATTGATCCAATCTTGCAGGAATTAAACGACCAATTATCACGTTTTCTTTAAGGCCTCTTAACTCATCTACAGAACCACCAACAGCAGCCTCAGTTAAAACTCTGGCTGTTTCTTGGAATGAAGCGGCTGCTAAGAAACTGTCAGTTTTAAGTGATGATCTAGTTACACCAAGCAAAACTGGGCTACACGTAGGAGGATTTTTATCTTCAGATATAAGATTTTCAACCTCTTCATCAAACTTAATTTTGTCTTCAAGTTCATTTGGCAAGAATTGACTATCTCCAGTCGTTTCAATTTTTACCTTCCTTAACATCTGCCTAACAATTAATTCAATGTGCTTGTCATGAATAGACACACCCTGAGATCTATAAACTGACTGGACTTCATCGATCAAATATCTTTGGCAAGCTTGATGACCTAGTATTCTCAAAATATCATGAGGGCTTTTCGGACCTGCAGTTAACGCCTGTCCCGCCTCAACTTCCTCACCATCTCTTACAAGAATTTGAGAAGCCGCAGGTATTAAATATTCCCTTTCGTCAGTTTTTTCGTGAGAAACTGAAACCGAAGACTTTTTGACTTTGGCTATACCATGTATTTCTGCAGAAAGTTTATCGTCTTTAGTTATGCTGTCCCCAATATCTACCCAGTC
>CAYTXB010000037.1:0-5743 GCA_964440895.1 uncultured Dehalococcoidales bacterium | reverse complement strand
ATACCTTTTCCATATGAAACGTTACAATCTACTATCGAACTCACAGCTTCTTCTATGGCTTTAGATATTTTCTCAGGAAATGAATCATAGTATGGATTTATAAGCTCTACCCCTTCTGTAATCCATCCAGCACCATTTAAATTATCTTTGCCATATGGCGGGCCTGCGTGAGTATGACTTAAACATATTCTTATACTCTCTTTAGGAATATCTAATCTAGATATGACTGCATCTCTAACCATACTATCAATCTCTTCGCTCATACTACATAGATCAAAATCAAGTAAAACTACTTTATTTTTTGATGATTCACTCTCCAGGTACATTACATTGCAATACATGGGCATATCTATTCCTTCAGCAACCTGATGAACAGATGACCCCCAATTAGCGTGCGGCATTCCAATTGGAGGAGTTATATCAACTCTTGATGTTCCGACTTTTAAAATATTGCCTCCTTATAATAGTATTATTTAATCAAATTTCTTTATTTCTGAATCACATATATCTAGTATCAATTCTTCAGATTCAGGACTTAATGGCGTGTTTCTTGTTTCGTATCCACCTTCTTCATAAGCACTTGCAGTTGGCAGATATCCAAGCCATCCGTTGGTATAACCAGACCAAAATATTTTTTTATTTGGATTTAAGGATTTGATTTTATGACTAAATTCCATAAAGGGCTCAACAGGTAGTCCTTGAAAAATAATATCTCCTATTTTTATAGTTTGCACCCAAATATTTACTTTTCCACCTTTAGATATTTCAGTCAATTTTCTTGTGAAGTTAGATCTTTTTACCGCTGATACCATCTTCTTTATTTCATCTTGACCGCCTGATTCTCTAACTTTTTTTAAGTCTAAAAGTGCATTTTGATAATCTTTAGATGCTTCTTCATAAGAAGGAAAATCTAAAGAAGGCAAATCAACATAAATATTCTTTACTTGCAGCTCATCGCTAGGTTTACTTGCAGGCAGGTCTTCATAAATACCTAAGTCTGCACCGGCTGGAATAATTTCAACTAACTTTTCTTCTCTTTCAAAAGGGTCTAAAGACATCCTGACTTTGGAGGCTTCAAGTCCTAGTATTTTTCCAGCTTTTCTTGCTACTTCTACATCACCAACAAATCCATGTATAGGGCCTTGGTTTCCTGCAGCGCCCTGCAAAAAGAAACAGCTTCCGCCAACTATTTCTTCTACTGTTTTTCTCATATGACCTGGATAATCTGGAGATAATAGCCTGTTTTCAGGCCCTAAAATTGTCGGATGGCAAGCATATCCTACAATTGTAGAAATAATATTTCCATCTTTGTCATCAAACCCAATCACATCTACTGAATGATCCACCACGCCATCCCAGTTTCTTCCGGTAAAAAGATTACCTTTTTCATCAGCAGGCCTCCTATTAATATTAATATCTGACCTTCCAATTCCATAAGAAATATTACATGGAATCACAGAACTTGCAGCTTCATTTGCAGCCTTAGATATTTTTTTTGGAAAGGAATCATAATAAGGTTTAATTAATTCTACTCCTTCAGTTATCCATCCGCCGCCAGTAGAGTCGCTTCTGCCATATGGAGGTCCTGCATGAGTATGACTAACACTTATTCTTATATTTTCTTTTGGTATCTCAACAACTGAAGTAACAGCATCCCTAATCATTTGATCAATCTCATCATCGATAATGCATAAATCTAAATCAAGGATCATAACTTTATTTCCATTAGACTCACTTTCAAGATACATAACGTAGCAATACATGGGCATATCTATGCCTTCTGCAACCTGATGAGTAGATGAACCCCAGTTTGCATGAGGCATGCCTACAGGAGGGGTTATATCGGCTCGTGAAGTTCCAACTTTAATCATTTTTCTCCTTTAATTACTTTTTTTAAAAAATATCCATCCGGCTAATGAAATGAATGCTCCGATTAAAGCTAATATCGAAGTCAATATAATTACATTATCAAATCCATCAAGATCATATAAATATCCTGCAACTATTGGCGACAATGAACCTAAAACAGCACCTCCTGTAAAAAGCAACGAAACTGAAGTTCCTTCAGTTCCTTTTACAGTAAAATCCATTGCAGCTGCAGCTATTACAGGAATAATAGCAAATAATACACAGCCAAGTAAAAGTAATAGAATTAAAAGTGCAAAATCATTAGTTCCAAATTTAATTAAGAAAATAAATAAGCTTGTTAAAAACATACCCAAAGTTATAATCGGAAATCTTCCAACTTTATCTGAAACAGACCCCCAAATAGGCGTAAAAACAATACCCGATATGCCAATTAATGAAAAATAAAACCCAATTTTTACAGCACTAAAATCTAAGTATTCTTTCAAATAAATAAGAAGATAAACTGTAAAAGCACTATGAACAGATTGCCTAATAGCATGCAAAATAACCATTGTTATAACTTCTATTTTTTTTAACGATTGCAAGGTTTTAGAAATATATAGAGTTACATTAATTTTTTCTGATGATTTAATATAAATTTTAGAACTAAATATAAAAATAATTACTGAAAGTAAAATAGAAATTAAAGACATTGCAAAGGCTAAATCTCTCCAGTCAATTGCCTCAATTATAAAACCATTGAATACAATACCACCTAAAATAAGTCCTGTAATTAAAGGGCCTAGTGTATTTCCTGCTGAAGCTGCAGATAGGTGAACTCCTAAAGCAAAAGCTTTTTTTTCAGGATATTTATAACTTAGAACCGAAAATGCTGGAGGGTGCCATAAATTTGCTCCAGCACCAAGAAAAATGAAGCTTATAAATCCTAAAAAAATCCAATTATCGTAAGAAATTATTGATACCAAATAAAACCCCACAGATAATATTAGGGCGCTAAAACCAATTATCAAACCTACTCTTTTTTTATAAATATCAGATAAGATTCCAGCTGGAAAATTAATCAATCCTGCAGAAATACTATTTGCTGACGCTAAGTATCCAATTTGAATTCCACTCAAAGACAATGATTCTTTTATAAAAGGCAAAATAACTGAAACCGAGGAAGATAATACATGCTTTAAGCCATGCCCAAAAGAAAGAAAATATAGTAGTAAGTTTTTTCTTAAATATTGGAAATTATTAAACAATTAAGAAATTTATTCTGGAAGAAGTCCTCTTAATTCATTTGCCACAGGTCCTGGATCGTCTATCTCTTCCATTCTGATAGTCATTCTTGCACCGATACCACTGGAAACAACAACACTGCCTCTTCCGGTAAGTATTTCAAATAGCCCTCTTGCTTCTTGAATAGATATAATTCTGCCGACAGGGATTTCATTGGTATATAGCCACAAGAATTTATACATATGAATTATTCTTCTGTCAGTTACAAGGTAGGTAATACATAGATTTCTTAAGTATCTAGTAGTTCCTTTAAAAAATAACCAGAAACCAATAACAGCAACTACAAATGGATACACATATGGTAATGCAGTCATGAAAAATAGATAACCGCCAAGCCCAAAGAAAGGTACTGAGATCAACATTCTTACATAAGCAGGTCTCATGGTTGGGTGCCTTTTAATTATTTCTTGTTCACCCTTAACAAGCATTGGCATAGGAAAAGAAGAAAAGAAACCAAGAAAAAAACCAGTTATTAGCAAAAATCCACCTACTCCCCCACAAATAACAGAGGGTAATAATAAGTCGGCTTTTGCTTCTTCATCAGCTAAAACCAAACCATAAATTGCAAAAATTAGAAAAGGCATCGATACAATCATATTGACAATTGTCTTAACTATAAAAGTTGAAACTCCTCTTATTTCCGATGGTATATTACTTGTAGTCATATATTTTCCTCTTTGCTTATTTTAATATGAAATTTGAAATATGTTAATTACCTCTTAACATTTGTAATAATGTAGCTCCTACTGTAACTACTAAACCTAGCATTGCTAATTGAGTTGGGTCTTCAAATCTCTCTCTTATGCCGTCACTCATATCACAATCAACTTCGGCACCTATTTCTATATTCCCGAACAATCCTCTTCCTTCGTCTTCATCTTCTATAAAACATCTTTTATCTGGCTCAAAATAATCATCTCTTCCGCCAGACCCTTCCATGCTATTCATCATTTCTCTCTGCTGTTCCATTCTTTCTCTATCAAACTCTTCTTGTTCTTCCATCATCTGCCTTTCCATTTCCATTCTCTCTCTATCAGCTTCCATTTGCTGATCCATTCTCTCCCTATCCATCCTCATCCTTTCCTCTTCAATCTCCATCTGCTGTTCCATTCTCTCTCTATCCATTCTCTCTTGCTCTTCCATTTGCTGCATCATCATTTCATTTCTCTCTCTATCCATTTCAGCCTGCATCTCCATCTCTTCTCTCATTCTTTCCTGCTCTTGCATCATCCTGTCGCCCATATCCTGCATTCCTCCCATCATTCCACCCATCATTCCACCCATCATTCCACCCGTAGAGTTTCTTCCATAATCTATTTTTGAAGCGCCAAAATTTGAATTTCCATCAGGCAAAAGTATTGGATTACTAAACTGCTCACAATGACTTAGTAGCCCTATTTTTCCATCTTGAGTAGAAAATGCAATGGTGCATTCATTATCGGGAGTCATAGATACATGTTTGATTTTTCCAGGTAACCTTACATTAATTTTGTCTGAACCGTATTCATCATTCCAGCCTATATTAGACCAAAACAAATTGGATATTCCAGATTCTCTATCATCTATATACAAGAATTGAGGTTGATCGGGAGTTCTATTATTATAAACAAAGGATTCGTAAGGGTGAAACTCAGGAGAAACCGTCAGAGAATTAGCATCAGATTTAACAGGCCATTCTCTAAATTCATTCATGTCATATACCATAATATTGTCGTTACCGTTACCGAAGCTTCTTACGAAAGCAAAAATACCGTCATAATACTCTCCGCCAAATGCAGGTTCCATATCATTATTTGAATCAAATGTCATTTGCACACCTTGGCTTTGACCATTACCCATTTCTTCAGGAGTCCCCCAAACATTTTTTAGAAATATATCCTTATTTCCATTTACATCAGATACGTAAAGTATTTGCTCATATGGACCCCAATCTGGTTGAATTTCATTCGACCCATTATGAGTAAGATTGAACCTGTAATCACCATCTAATTCTTGAATAACTATGTTATAGTTTCCATCTTGATTTGATGAATATGCAAAATGAGAACCATCTGGACTCAAACTAGGCCACCTTTCATCTGAAGTACTAAAAGTTAATTGTCTAAGATTTCTTCCTTGACCGTCCATAGCATAGATATCCCAATTCCCATTCATATTTGAATCAAATAATATCAAGCCATCCATATAAAAATTGTCATAAACTTCTGAATCAATTTCACTTACGTTGAAGTTGCTTGATGCAAGTAATTTTGATTCTTTGTCTAAATTCAAGCCAAAGGAAAATACCAAAATAAGAGACAAAATACTGAGTTTTAATAAATTCTTACTAATCTTCTTCATTATCAAGCTTTATCCTTTCATCTAGAACTTCAAATGCATAAGAAAAGTCTCCAGGAAGCATACCAAGTGCTCCTCCAGGAATAGTATTATATATATCAACTACAGTGTTTGTTACTTCAGATTCCTCTAGAGTGCTTCCAACAAAGTCTCTTGAACCTTCAGCAACGAATTCCATTGCAAATTTTTCAAGCATATCTCCATCATATTCCTTTTCCTCAAGAGGATATGCAAATCTTGCACCAGCACCAAC
>CAYTXB010000036.1:0-6174 GCA_964440895.1 uncultured Dehalococcoidales bacterium | reverse complement strand
GATAATATTGCTGGAGAAAGATGGACGGGAAATCAAAATGACGATTCAATTGAAGTTGTATCTAAGCTGAAGGGTCATCAAAACAGATTCGTGCCATTAACAATTTTGCATAATGAAGGCGTTGCTAAAGAAATTGTGGACATGGAAAAAAGGGATGTTTCTAATAACCTTAACTTTCTTTTTGCGTGTTTTGCAGTAGCCTGGATAGCGTTTTTTGGTTATTTAATTATTATCAACGGAAGAATAAAAAAATCTTTAAAAAATGGATAAAAACGTAAATCAATCTTCACCGCAATTTATTACTTCTAGGTTCAAGATAATTATTGCTTTCATGGCAATAACAATCGCTGTTATTTATTTGATAGTTGCCAGTTTTAGTTCAGCTACAACTAGCTATATGAGTGTAGAGGATGCTGTAGGCGATTCAAATGTAAATAGTGCAAATTTAGGTGTTATAGGAAAATTAGTTCCTAACACATTTAGAAGATCAACCGATGGTCTCACGGCATACTTTTCTATTAAAGATGAATTTTCTGAAAAACAAATGTCCGTGTCATATTCTGGAGAAATTGGAGAGATTTTTTTCAACGAAAATGCGGAGATAATTATTCAAGGAACAATGGGTGGTGATGGTATATTTGTAACTAATACATTATCTATAAAATGTCCGTCAAAATATGTCGACAATTTAGATAATGAGGAAGATTACAGTTGAGTAAACATAAAGAGCCTTATAATTTTTTTTCAAATCCAGATATATGGTCAGCAGGCGGTGTCGTTTTGAGAACCCTTAATAACAGTATCGAGGTTTTAATATGTGAAAGATTTTCTGAAAACCTTGTGGCCCTCCCGAAAGGCAAGCCTAATTTAGGTGAAGATGAAAAAGCTACCGCATTAAGAGAGGTTATGGAAGAAACAGGAATCAAAGTAGAAATTAAGGTAAAAATTAAGGACATATTTTATTCATTCAAAAATAACAATAATAATGTAAATAAAAAAGTAACTTTTTTCCTCATGGAGGAAATTAGTGGAGACACTAGCAATCACGATGAAGAATTTGATAAAGTATATTGGGAGCAGTCAGGCCCTGCCTTGAAAAAATTAACATATCAAGGAGAAAAAGATGTACTGGAAGAAGCTATTAAACTGGCCAAAAGTTTCTGAAAAAAATAAAGATGTATTTATAGAAGGTAAGAAAATAAATCTTCGAAATAAAAAGGTTGAAGATGCTGAACTTGATTATGAGTGGAGGGTGGACCCAGAATTATCTTCTCTAGATGCAACGGTTCCCATTAATATTTCATTAAGGGAATTTAGAGATCATTTAAAAGATGAAATAAAATACCCAGTCCCTTGGTCTGTTAAGTATGCAATAGAAAACAAAGAGGGAAGATTGATAGGCAACATTATGTATTATGATATTGACCCTATTGATAAAGAAGCGGAAGTCGGAATTATAATTGGAGAAAGAACATATCAAGGAAAGGGCTTCGGATCGGACGCTCTGACAACACTTAAAGATTATATTTTTAAAAGTACGAATTTGGAAAGGTTATATCTTCACACATTAACAACTAATGAAAGGGCCAAGAAGTCATTTAAAAAAGCAGGCTTCACTGAAATTGGTGAAGTTAGAAAAGATGGGATGAATTTTATAAAAATGGAATGTAAAAATAATTAATCATCGAAGTATTCGCTAAAATCATCATCATTTGATTTACCGGAATCAATACCTGAAAGGAAATCAAAATTTTCATTTTCACTGTCTTCATTTTTTTTTGATATCGAACCAAAAGCTGGCAAAATTATTTTAGGTTTATCGGAATCCTCAAACTTGATTAAGATTTCTTCTTCTTCATTTTCCTTTGTAATATTTAATATCACTCCTTCACCAAAAACTTTATGGATAACTACATCTGAGACATTGAAATTATTATTCAAAGTTTTCTTTTTAACTTTTGACTTAAAAGTATTTTTATTAAATTTTCTATCTACAAAAATTACCTCTCCAGAATTAGAATACTCAGCCGTTTTAAATAAATTACTAGGTATTTCTGATAAAAATTGAGAAGGTAGCTGGGACTGAGAAAACATATTTTTACCAGAATTATTCCAAGTAAATCTTTGACTGCAATTAGTCATGTAAAGCCTTTCTCTGGCTCGGGTTATACCTACGTAACAAATTCTTCTCTCTTCTTCCATTTCAGATTCATTTTCAAGTGATCTTGCATGTGGCAATAAACCTTGTTCGAAGCCAATAATGAATACAACTGAATATTCTAAGCCCTTAGCTTGGTGAAGTGTAATAAGGGTAACCTTTTCTTCATCTTCTCCATCATTTTCTGAATTATTAATTGATTCATCACTGGATATTAAAGCAAATCTTTGGACAAATTCTAAATTTTTTAAATAAGAATCTTCAATTTCAAAGCCTATTTCTCTAGCTTTTATTCTCAATTCTTCAATATTTCTTAGCCTGTTTTCAAAATCAGGATCATCTTCTAGGTATTCTAAATATTTTGTTTTATCTAATATTTCTTGAATCATTATTTCGGGATTTAATTTTTTGATTTTACCGACAAGATCAGAAGCAATATCTGCAAAACCTTCCAGTCCTTTTTTTGCTCTAGGGGTAAGTTTTATGCCATCATTCCATGGCCTCGATAAAATAAAATTTAACATGCCATTATATTTATCTTGTTTATTATAGCTAGATCTTAGCAATTCAAATGTTTTATCGCTTATCGCTCTTCTAGGTGTATTAATTATTCTTGAAAGTGAAATTTCATCATTTGGATTTATAAGTATTGAAAAATATGAAATTAAATCCTTGATTTCACGCCTTTCCCTAAAGCTTACAGCTCCAACCAGCCTATAAGATATATTCCAGTCCTTTAATAAATCCTCCATACTTCTAGATTGAGAATTAACTCTATACATTACAGCTATCTGTTCAGGTGAATAGCCATTACCAATTAAATAATTTATTTCTCTCGTAACAAATTCCGCCTCCAGTTTTGGGTTTTTGGCTGTCACCAAAACAGCTTCGTTGCCTCGAATATTTTCTGTCCAAAGCTCTCTTTCGAATCTTTCATTATTATTTGATATTAATTTATCAGCAACGGTAATTATTGATTTTGTTGATCTATAATTTTGATCTAATTTAATTATCTCAACTTCAGGAAAATATTTTTGAAAATCGAGCAAATTTTTTGGTTCAGCATTTCTCCATGAGTAAATTGATTGATCAGGATCCCCAACAACAAAAATATTTTTATTTTTTTCAGCTAATTTTATTGAAATGTCCAACTGAAGTTTGTTGGTATCTTGAAACTCATCAACTAATAAATATCTATATTTATTTTCAAGCATATCCCTAATTTCATCAGAGGACTTTAAAAGATCTGCGGTTTTTAGAAGTAAGTCATCAAAATCTAATGCATTGGAGTTAGCAAGTTCAGTTTCGTATCTTTTGTAAAAATCTGATATTAATTCTGCATACCCACCTTCTTCATATTTATCCAAATCTTTTACTTTTGTGTGGTGAATATTCTCATTTTTAAAATATGAAATTTCATTCAATAAGGTGGATGTTTTAAATGGTAATTTTTTTGGGTCCTTGTTAGCATCTTTAAAAATTTTTTTAATAATTCTCAACTGATCGCTATCGTCGAAGATAGTAAAATTTTGTTCAATTCCAATTTTTAACCCATACCTTCTAAGTAAAAATGCAGAGAGGCTATGAAATGTGAAAATATTCAAATTAGAAGCGTCAGTCAAGCTCATGCATCTTTCTCTCATCTCTTGAGCAGCTTTATTGGTAAATGTCATAGCCAATATATTAGAGGGGTCTATATTGTGATTATTTATTAAATTCGTAATTCTGCTTGCTATGACCTTGGTCTTGCCTGATCCAGGTCCAGCAATAATCATTGCAGGTCCGTCTTTAATATTTATAGCTTTTAATTGAACTTCAGAAAGTACGTCCAACTTTTCATCCTTAATTTACCTGTTAACTTATCTTACACGATAACGTTTTACACGCTAAAGGGTACTAATTTCAAAAGATTTTTTAAAGTAATTTTGATCGAAGTTTTCAAGAAGCAGCTCTAAGGTGTTTTCATATTTTAGGGCATGGTCAAATTTAGATTTTTTAACTATTTTTGAAATTAATTCTGCAGTTTCATGTGTATTAGTTTTTACAGATATTAAAGGAATTTCTTGTTTCTTAGCTTCATATATTACGTATTCAATGGGTTGGATGCCCTTAGTTAAAACTATAGCCTTTACGTTTCCACCTGACTGCATGGCTCCTAGCTGCAAATCTGGCCTATCCCCTCTAATAACCGCTAAAACATTTTCTTTGGAACTGTAATAGTGCACGCTCCAGTCTAAAACAATACCTCCAATCAAAACATTCAGGATAAGTTCATTTTTTTTATCACTTTCAAAAACATATTCCCCACCAAGATGATTTGCGAACTGATCAATAGTATTGGAAAGTGAATACCTGTTATCAGGAATAAAGCCAAAAAAGGTATCTTCGTGATATTTCTTTAAAGTCTCTTCATATCTATATCTAGGAATTTTATTGAATATTATTCCGCCAAGACATTCACCGTAATATTTAATAATTGACTCTACGTCCTCTTTTATATCAGCAACATATAAAATTTTAGAATTGCTTTTTTTTGCTATCTCCACATTTATCTTACTGTCATTGATATGCGACTCAGAAACTAAAATATTTTCTTTTGAATTTTTTTTAATTTCATTGGAAATTAGTTCTACGTCTTTTTCCGATAAATCTTTTGACAGGCCCTTTTCAATATTGATCACATCTATGCCTAATTGTTCAGAAACCTTAGAATGGTCATTTTCAAAAAAAGAATTTAGCACAACCGCCTTTGTTTTTTTAGAATTTATGTAATTACAAAGTACAGTTGCAAGGGAAGTCTTTCCCGAACTTTTCTTATTGGATGCAATAATAATGGAAGTCATTTTTTTACTATATAATTTTACTTTTTACCTATCAAGAATATTTTAGCACTTGAAAAGATTTAAATGCTAAAATAACATCTTATGATTGTGTGCCTCGGTAGCTCAGTTGGTAGAGCAATGGACTGAAAATCCATGTGTCGGCGGTTCGAGCCCGCCCTGAGGCACCACAACATTTGGAGGAATTTTATGAAAGTACTTGTAACCGGAGGAAGCGGAAGAGCAGGAAAATACGTAATAAAAGAACTTCTTGATAATGGTCACAGCGTTGTGAATGCTGACATGATCAACGGATATCTTGAAGACAGAAACCCTGAACTAAATTTTAAAAAAATCGATTTTACTGACTACGGACAAACTATTTTTGCTGCTGATCAATGTGACGCGATAATTCACCTCGCGGCAATACCTAATCCTGGAGTAATCCCAAATCAGGAAGTTTTCAGAGTAAATATGCTTTCTACCTTCAACATTCTTGAGGCTGCGGAAGAGAA
Organism: uncultured Dehalococcoidales bacterium; assembly: GCA_964440895.1. Classification (GTDB taxonomy): domain Bacteria; phylum Chloroflexota; class Dehalococcoidia; order Lucifugimonadales; family Lucifugimonadaceae. Next base: position 682 of record CAYTXB010000036.1, on the reverse strand, counting down.
AGGAATAGAAAAGATAGTTCTTGCGTCTTCAGTAAATGCCTTAGGAGCAGGCTGGCCGGCAACTTTATGGGGAGAACCCCCGATAGCTCCAAAATATTTTCCGGTGGACGAAAAGCACCCAACTAGAAACAAGGATGTTTACAGTCTTACAAAATGGCTTGGGGAAGAGATGGCTGAGTCATTTGCTAGAAAGAGAAAGGTTCAGATATCAAGCATGAGGTTTCATGCTCTTTGGGACGAAGAAGCGGCAATAAATTACGTTAATTCTGAAAAAAAGATGGATCTGTCAGGTCACAATGCTGCAGGATTTTTTGCATGGACAGATAGAAGAGACGCAGCTTCTGCATGCAGGATGAGCATAGAAGGCAATTGGACAGGTCACGAGGCATTTTTTATCAACGGGAAGGATACAGTACTGGACATTCCTACCAAAGATGCTACCAATGAGATATTTCCAAATGTTCCATTCGTAAAGGAAATAGAAGAATACGGAACTCTTTTGGACGTTGATAAGGCAAAACAAATTCTTGGCTGGGAACCAAAATACAGTTGGAGAGACGCAAAAGACTGGTAAAAAAAAAATTTTGGTATAAAATCCAGTTCTAAGGCGGGATTGGTATAGTGGAATTACGCGACCTTGCCAAGGTCGAGAGACGAGTTCAATTCTCGTATCCCGCTCCAA
>CAYTXB010000035.1:0-6197 GCA_964440895.1 uncultured Dehalococcoidales bacterium | reverse complement strand
AAAGCAAGACAACAACAGGTTACATCAGAAATACTTGATATTGTTGGTGGAGCCCTAGCATTAGAGGAATAAAGAAATAATTTGAAAGGATTGTTATGAGTAAAAATATTGGAAAAGTCGTACAGGTAATAGGTACTGTTGTGGATGTCGAGTTTCCACAAGAAAACCTGCCAGAGATTTATAATGCTCTTGAATTAGAAGTTAATGGCGAGAAGCTTGTTTTAGAAGTAGAACAGCATGTTGGAAACAATTGGGCAAGATGTCTAGCGCTTGGGGCCACTGAAGGTGTATCTAGAGGAATTGAAGTTAAAGATACAGGTGCGGCAGTTTCTGTTCCAGTTGGTGAAGCTTCACTTGGAAGAATATTCAATGTACTAGGTGACGCACTTGATGATTTAGGTGATGTAAATGCAAAAGAAAGATGGCCAATTCATCGACCTGCGCCAACTTTCGAGCAACAAAGTGGTAGCACAGAAGTCTTAGAAACGGGAATTAAAGTATTTGATCTCATAACACCATTTTCTAAAGGTGGTAAAGTTGGTGCATATGGTGGAGCAGGTGTAGGCAAGACAGTTATTATTACTGAATTAATTCGTAATATAGCCCAAGAGCACAGTGGTGTTTCAGTTTTTGCTGGAGTTGGTGAAAGATCAAGAGAAGGAAATGATTTATGGCACGAAATGAAAGATTATGGTGTATTAGATAGCACTGCACTTGTTTTCGGACAAATGAACGAACCACCGGGTACTAGAGCAAGAATTGCATTAACAGGACTTACAATGGCTGAATATTTCAGAGAAGTAGGAAAACAAGACGTTTTATTGTTTGTTGATAATGTGTACAGATATACGCTTGCTGGCATGGAAGTTTCGGCGTTATTAGGAAGAATGCCTTCAGCAGTAGGTTACCAGCCGACATTGGCAACAGAGATGGGTGACCTACAAGAAAGGATTACCTCTACCGTTGATGGTTCCATAACTTCTTTTCAGGCAGTATATGTTCCTGCTGACGATTATACAGACCCAGGAATCGTAACAACTTTTGGTCATTTAGATGCCTCAATTTCTCTTGAAAGATCATTGGCCGCACAGGCGTTATTTCCTGCTGTAGACCCTCTAGCCTCTAATTCGAGAATTATGGAGCCTGGAATTGTTGGAGAAGAGCATTACAATGTTGCTAGGCAAGTACAAGAAGTACTTCAAAGATTTAAAGATCTTCAAGATGTTATAGCTATTTTAGGGATCGAGGAGCTTTCAGAAGAAGATAGAGAAGTCGTATTTAGGGCAAGGAAAATTCAAAGATTTTTAACTCAGCCATTTCATGTCGGGGAAGTTTTTACTGGAATACCAGGAAAATATGTGAAAGTCGAAGATACCATTAAAGGTTTTAAAGAAATTTTAAGTGGTCAACATGATGATCTTCCCGAACAGGCATTTTACATGATTGGCACTATCGATGAAGCTGTTGAAAAAGCTAAAACCCTTAAAGGATAACCTGTGCAATCTATGAACCTTGAAATAGTAACTACTGAACAAACCGTTTTTACGGGAAGTGTAGATTATGTTTCTGTTAATAGTGTTGACGGTAGAATTGGAATTTTACCAAACCACATATCTTTAATATCAGAACTTAATAAGGGTAATTTGATGTGGAGAGATGGCAATAAAGAAGAAGACATAACTATCGATGGTGGTTTTATAGAAGTAATAAAAAATAATGTCACTATTCTAATAGACGGAACAATTAATTAGTTATTTTATAAACTGCTTTGCCTTAAGTGGTAAGACATTGATTCTACCTGTAACCCAGGGTCAATATTTTTTAAAATTACATAATCTGGAACCTTAGGGGAAAAACTTGAAAAATTAAGTATGTAATTAAGTTCATTATTAATTAAATCTTCGGCTACACTTTGAACATTGTTATTTTCAGTAGATATTATTCCTATTTTAATGTTTCTGGATTTAACAGTCCTGTTTAAGTCTTTCATATTTTGTATCTTTAAATTTGATATTTTTTTTCCAATTAATCTTTTATTTGGGTCGAAAGCAGCAACAATTCTGAAGGTCTCAGATTTTTTTTGCTTCATAAATTCAACTGATGACTTGCCAAGTCTTCCACCGCCAATGATTACTGCATTCCACTTGGCCTCCAACCCCATTAATTTTTGTAGAGTTTTTTTTAAAATTTTTACGTTATAACCTTTGCCATTTATTCCAAATTTTCCTAAATAATTTAAATCTTTTCTTATTTGGCCAGATTCAACTGGAAGATAATTTGATAATTCTTTGGAGTTAGTTAATTTAATCCTTTCTTGCTGCAGCTGATTAAGAACCCTTATATATATAGCCATACGATCCAGAACTACTGATGGAATTTCTGAACTTATATAAGTTTTATTAAAGATTTCTTTTTTCATTAAGGTACATTTTAATATGAAATAAATTTTTTTATTATGTTGACATGATTCATATCAAGTTATAATATACTATTTGATATAAGAAACAGAATACGAAATATATAAATTGGAAAGCGGAGTATACATAATAAGTGTAGCTGCAAGACTACTTGAAGTTCATCCCCAAACATTAAGAAAATATGAAAAATATGGTTTGGTAATGCCTTCTAGGTCTGTTGGTATGCTTCGTTTGTATTCTGAAGATGATTTAATAAGGTTGAAAATTATTAAAACTTTGGTGGATGAGTATGGAGTTAATTTGGCTGGAATAGCAATCATAATGGATTTAATAGAAGGCATAGATGAAATATCTTTAATAATGAGCACTATTAACGAAACTAACATCAATGCTAGAAAAAGAATAATTAACGATAAAGTAAGATTATTGTTGGAAAATTTTGTTGAATAATGCCAAAAAAAAATAAAAAGGAAAATACTGATCAAAAAAAATTAGAATCTTTGGAAAAAGAAATTAATGATTATAAAAATATTGCAGCTAGAGCACAGGCAGATTTAGTTAATTATAGAAATAGAATGAAGATAGAGTTGCTTGAGATTGAGCAAAAGACAATTAAAAATTTTGCACTAAAATTATTATCTGTGATTGATGATATTGATTTAGCTATTGAAAATTCTAAAGATTCTTCAAAGGAAGTTTTATCAAATGGACTTAATAGCATAAGAAGTAAATTTGAAAATATTTTAAAGCTTAAAAATATAAATATTATTGAGGATAATAATAAATTTGATCCTTATATTCACGAAGCTTTACTAAAAACTGAATCAACTGACCAGGAAGATGGAAGTATTTTACGCGTACTAAGAAAAGGTTACGTTATGAATGAAGATGTTATCAGGCCAACACAAGTTGAAATAGCAGAAAATATAAATAATAAAAATGATGATAAGGAGAATAAAGATGCCTAAAATTATTGGAATAGATTTAGGAACAACTAATTCAGCTGTAGCTGTAATGGAAGCTGGAGAACCGAATATACTTGAAAGCAAAGAAGGTAAAAGAACTACACCTTCTGTTGTTGCCTTAAACACCAAGACGAATGAAAGATTTGTCGGTGAACTTGCAAGAAGACAAAGTGTAACTAACGCTGAAAATACTATATATTCTGCTAAAAGATTTATTGGTAGAAGGCATGATGATAAGTCCGTTAAAGATGATTCAGAACGAATTTCTTATAAATTAGACAAGGCTAAAAACGGAGACGTAGAAATAGTTTTAGGTGGAAAGAAACATACTCCAACCGAAATATCCGCAATGGTATTGCAGAAACTCAAAGAAGATGCTGAGCACAAACTCGGTGATAAAGTGACGCAAGCAGTCATTACAGTCCCAGCATATTTTAGTGACAGCCAAAGAGAGGCAACTAAAGTAGCAGGTAAAATTGCTGGCCTAGAAGTAATGAGAATTATAAATGAACCAACTGCTGCCTCGCTTGCTTATGGGCTTGATTCTAAAGGGGATAAAACTATAGCAGTCTATGACTTAGGTGGGGGTACGTTTGATATAACAATACTTCAATTAGGAGATGGTGTCTTCGAGGTAAAATCTACAAATGGAGATACTCATTTAGGCGGAGATGACTTTGATAATTTACTATTAGATCATGTTGCAAAAGAATTTAAAGATTTAGAAGGCATCGACTTAAAAAAAGACCCGGCCGCTTTGCAAAGATTAAGAGTAGAAGTTGAAAGAGCAAAAATTGAATTATCAACTGTTACCCAAAGTGAAATTAATCTACCTTTTATTACTGCTGATGCCAATGGACCTAAACATTTAGTTTCTAATATTACCAGAGCTAAATTAGAAGAGATTGCAAGCGGTCTAATCGAAAGGACAGTTGGACCATGCAAGCAAGCAATTAAAGATTCTGAAATTGACCCTAAAAATATATCTGATGTAATACTTGTTGGTGGAATGACTAGGATGCCAGCTGTAATAAATAAGGTAAAAGAAATATTTGGCAAGGATCCTTCTGCAGGTATAAACCCAGATGAAGTTGTAGCAATGGGTGCTGCAATTCAGGCAGGCGTGCTAGAAGGAGACGTTAAAGACGTATTGTTATTGGATGTAACACCTTTATCTGTGGGCATTGAAACTTTAGGTGGCGTAAGGACAACATTGATAGAAAGAAATACAACAATACCAACTTCAAAAAGTGAAACATTTACAACTGCTGCTGACAACCAGACTAGTGTCGAAATACATGTTCTTCAAGGCGAAAGAGAGATGGCTAATGATAATGTCTCAATTGGAAGATTTAATTTGGATGGAATTGCTCCTGCCCAAAGAGGAGTTCCTCAAGTTGAAGTAACTTTTGATATTGATGCTGACGGTATTTTAAAAGTTTCTGCAAAAGATAAGGGTACTGGTAAAGAACAACATATAACAATTACAGGCAGGTCTGGATTAGATGAGAAAGAAATTGAAAAATTAGTAGACGAAGCATCCGAATTCGCTGAAGAAGATAAAGTAAAAAAAGAAAAAGTAGATGCTAGAAATAATGGTGAAAGTACTATCTATGCAGCAGATAAATTAATCAATGAAAATGGAGATAAGATTTCAGAAGATAATAAGTCTCAAATAAACGAAATTAAAGATAAATTATCTGCTCAATTGAATAGTGAAGAAGAAAATGCTGAAGAGATAACTAATCTAACAAATGAACTTCAATCTAAGATGCAAGAAATCGGACAAGATATTTATTCTCAAGCACCTCCAGAAAATAATGAAAATAATGAGGATAATGATGATTCTGATACCATAGAAGGTGAATATAAGGAGGTATAATGAAATTTTATAGAATGAATAATTTCTTTTCTGACTTCAATGAAAATTCTTATTGGGATTCATCATTGGTTGTTGAATATAAAGATGATTATTACAACTTGGGTGATATTGAATTTGAAGAATTATATTTTTTGTCCAAAGAAGAATTCGTTGATTCAAAAAATAAACCTTCACTAAATTCTTACGTGGCTTCACTTATAGAAAATGGCGAACTTTCAAAGTGGCCATCAAACAGTAATGATAAATTATTTAATTCAATACAATCCCCTATATTTCCTCAAGAAGTGTGGGCAGCAGGAGTAACTTATAGTGATAGTATGCGGGAAAGGCAAGCTGAAAGCGATTCTCCTGATGTTTATGCAAAAGTTTATAGTGCTGAAAGACCAGAAATTTTCTTTAAAGGTACTGGTGACAGAATGCAACCTCCTAACAGTGATTTAGGGATTAGAAGCGACTCAGGGTGGGACGTCCCTGAATCTGAGCTTGCTGTAATAATTATTAATGGCGAAATTGCTGGATATACAATTGGAAATGATATGAGTAGCAGGTCGATTGAAGGTGAAAATCCTTTATATTTACCTCAGGCAAAAGTCTATAATAAATCTTTTTCAATTGGTCCATGTATAATTTCTTCTGAAAATATTGACCCTCAGGACCTTAAGGTAGAGCTTAAAATTTATAGAAACGAAAAAATGGTTTTTGATGGAAATTCTAGTACGAAAGAGATGAAAAGGAATGTGATAGAGCTCGTCGATTGGCTGCAAAGAAGTAATGATTTGCCGGAAGTTGCAGTTTTAATGACTGGAACTGGAATCATACCTCAGCAAGATTTTACCCTTAAACAAGACGACATAGTTGAAATTTCTATAGAAAAAATCGGGACTCTTAGAAACAAGATATCTTTAGTCTAATTTTTTCCAGACTGTATTATTA
>CAYTXB010000034.1:0-6273 GCA_964440895.1 uncultured Dehalococcoidales bacterium | reverse complement strand
TACTTCTTGATGAAGCAGTTGGAAAAAGAATAATTAAATTATTGAGGCGATAAAATGGCAAGAGTTAAAGGTGGTTACACAACACATAGAAGGCACAAGAAAGTTCTTGACAGCGTTAAAGGGCATTCCGGTTCCAGGCACAGAAGATTTAAAGTTGCTAAAGAGTCATTGATACACGCTTTAGCTTATAGTACTGCCCATAGAAGATCTAAAAAAAGAGACCAAAGATCATTAATGATTACTAGAATAAATGCTGCATCAAGAAAATGCGGAATTAGCTATTCAAGCCTTATACACAACCTCAAGGCATCAAATATTGAGTTAGACAGAAAAACTTTATCTTTATTAGCATTCAGTGATTTTGGCACATTCGAAAAAGTCGTAGAAGAATCTAAACTAGTTTCTAAATAATCTATATTATTGAATCGGTTATAACAATTACTGAAAAAAGCATCATATAAAGTAAAGAAAACTTGTAAATTTTTAGATTATTTTCTCTATCATAATCTTTATATAATTTATAAGTTAAATACAAGTAATAAATCCCAATAATAGTGCAAGATAAGAAGTAAATATAACCTAATTTATTATTTACAAATGTCATTACTAATGTGAGCATTATTAGAGTGATAGTGTGTAGCGTCATAGGCTTAAAGGTGGCCTCTATTCCAACAACAGAAGGAAGCATTGGTATCTTTGCTTTAGAATAATCATCTTTCATTAACATTGCGAGCGCCCAGAAATGAGGAGGGGTCCAGAAGAATATAATTGCAAATAGATACCATGCTGATAAGCTCAAATCTCCAGTTACAGCTGACCACCCGACTAAAGGTGGAAAGCACCCTGCGGCTCCACCAATAACAATGTTGTGAAAAGTTTTTTTCTTTAACCAAATCGAATAAATTATTACGTAAAATAAAGTTCCGCTTATAGCCATAACAGCAGCAAGTACATTTGTTAGAACAGATAATATTGTAAAGCTTGCTACATTAAGTAAAATTCCAAAAATAAGTGCATTTAATTTACTTATTCTTTCTCCAGCAACAGGTCTTTTAGAAGTTCTTTTCATGGTGTTGTCAATATCTTTATCAATTGAGTGATTAATTGCCCCTGCACCTCCTGAAGCAAATGTACCCCCAACAATTACAGCTATTAAAACTTGAATACTAGGTAAATTTTCACTAGCAAGAAAAATTGCTGACAATGCTGTTATTACAAGAAGAAGATTTACCTTAGGCTTTGTTAAGGTAGTGTAATCTTTGATATATTGCTGAATTTCCATTTCAATGATTTGACCTAAATATTTTGAAGCTTATTAAACTGAACAATAACGCAACTGATCCCCATAATAAACTTGATGCACCCAGATGGGCAACTCTAATCCAGACATCAAATTTTGTCCATGGATTTAGAGCACCTAAAATTATTTGAGTGAAAATCATAGATAATGAAAAAATTGATAGAAAAAATACAGTTGTTGAAAATCTCTTCTTTAAAAAAATGTAAAGAAAAACTAATCCTACAATCCCTGCCAATGAAGATGCAATACGATGAATCATATGAATCCAGCCTAAGAAAGATTCAGGAATAATTGAAGATGTCGTACAAAATGGCCATGATGAACATACAGTTCCAGCACCTTTCCAGACAGCATACGAACCAGTGAGCAAAGAAACTAATACAGTTAAGGCTATGACGCCTGCCATTAAAGAATACTTATCTAAAATAATTTGATTTTTGAGAGAGAGATTGTGTGTATTTACACTTACATAGCTTAATCCAAGGCAAAAAATTATCATTTGAGCTAAGAATAGATGTAATGTTCTTAATGATGGCTCTAGTTCTGTCAACACAACTGCTCCACCAATCCCCCCAACTATAATAACCAAAATTAAGGAAAATAAAGATGTAGATGTTAAAAATTTATTATTTCTATTTTGGGTCCATACAATAATATTGATTAAAAGTATTAAAAATCCTAAAAGGGCACCACTTGTTCTATGACCCCACTCAATGAGAGTGTGGTAATTCATTGGAGGGATAATTTTTCCATAGCATAGCGGCCAATCAGGGCAACCTAAACCAGAACCTGTAACTCTAACAAATCCTCCAAGGCTTATTTGGAAAACACAGTCCAATATCGAGAAACCAATTAAAAACTTTAAAAAGCTATCTCCTAAAATAAAATTATTTTTATGAATGGAGGCCGAAACCATATTCTAAAATTTTACCTATCTCTTCTTTCTCTTTGTGAACCATCTAATTTAGGTTCGTTTATGTAAACTTCACCATTTCTAATTTTTATATTTGACCCACATGAATCATCAGTGCAAACCCATGCTTTATATTGTATTGACGCTCCTTGACCTCCAAAGTCAGAAAGAGGAACATACACAGCATCAGGATTATCACAACCATTACATTTTGGAAATTGATCAACCACTTAACCACCTTACTTTATTATTTAGATATATTAATTATACAATAACAAAGTTTATTATAGTAATTAATTATGATTGTATTAGGTATTGAAACTTCTTGTGATGAAACCTCATTAAGTATTATTGATGAGGACAATACTATGCTTTCTAATATTATTGTTTCTCAACATTCAACACATTCTCCTCATGGTGGAATTATTCCTGAACTGGCATCAAGACAGCATATTTTAAATATTGAAAGTGCCTTTGAAAAATGTCTTTTAGAGTCTAATATTAAAGTTGATGAATTATCTGTTATTGGGGTTACCAATGGACCTGGTTTAATTGGTTCTTTGATAGTTGGAGTAAATTTCGCAAAAGGGTTATCTATAGCTTCGGGTAAACCTTTAGTTGGAGTTAATCATCTAAAAGCCCACGTTTTTGCATCTTGGATAAAAAAGGATTTACAGGCGAATAAAATCTATGATGTACCTAATAAATTCCCTTTAATGTGCATAATTGTTTCTGGAGGGCATACAGATTTAGTCAAATTAGATTCGAATTATAAATTTGAACTTATTGGCAGAACTCGAGATGATGCTGCTGGAGAGGCATTCGATAAAGCTGCAAGATTGTTAAGCTTAGGCTTTCCTGGTGGCCCAGAAGTGGATAAATATTCGAGCTTATCAAATGAAAGATTTGATTTCCCTAGAGCCTTTTTGAAGGGGACTCATGATTTTAGCTTTAGCGGAATGAAGACTGCCTTTTTAAACTTATCTATGAAAAATAAACCATTTAACGAAGATAAGATTTCAAAGCTTTGCAATACTTTCCAAGAAGCAATGGTTGAGGTAATTACAAATAAGACAATTAGTGCTGCTGAAGAACATAATTGCATGGGAATTGTTGTTACTGGTGGAGTTGCTGCTAATTCACATTTAAGAGAGCAAATGAAATTTAAATCACCATTCCCAGTTTTTATTCCAGAAAAAAAATTATGTACAGACAATGGGGCAATGATTGCGTCTTATGTGGTAGAAAATTATAAATCCAATTTAAAACAGTTTAATAATATTGAGGTTCAGTCAGTCCTAAATTATTAATTAATTTTTTTAAAGAATTCTTCAACTAAATCTATTTCATTATTATCAGTTTGAAATTCAACAGTATTTCCATTTAAGAATATTGTGACCATGATTTTTTCTCTTTGTAATACATGGTCAAAATATAAAAATAAAGAAATAGTAACTAATAATATTGACCCATAGATTGAAATGTAATTTGAACTTGAAATTTGCCATGTAATCAAAGCTATAATTATTCCGGCAATTGACCATAGCAACTGATGGTTACTTTTATTTTTTTTAATAAATTTATATCCAGTAATACTCTTTTTTAAAATTTTTGAAGTAAGTACTTTTTTTTCAATTTCCTCATTAATTATCAAAGATTTGCTAGTTTTATATATAGTTGTGCTTTTATTAATTCTAATTTGATTTTGTGATGTCATTCTTCTCTAAATTTATTTAATATTTCAAGTGATGAATCCTCATATCTTATAGTTTTAGTATAGTCGCCAACTATTAACTTTCCTGCTTTTCGAGATTTTTTTTCTATTTCCGAGTGCATTTTATTAACTTTTTCATGGTTTGGTTGCCCTGGTACTCCTAAGTCGGCTGCTAAATCATTTGGGCCAAAAGCAATACGATGTATTCTTTTTTCTTTCAAAATTTCATCTAAATTCTCAAAACCTTTTAGGGATTCTATTTGAATTGTGAGCTCCATATTTTCATTAGCCCACATTGCATATTTTAGTTGTGAGTCAACTGAATTATGCCTTTTCATGAACTCTAAATTCCCAAATTCCGTTCCTCTTCCGCCACCCCAAGACCTTTTTCCAGTTGGCGGGAACAGGCAGCTATCTGCCAATAATTTTGCTTCTTCATATGTTTCAACATGAGGACCCATAATTCCTTGAACTCCTCTGTCAATAAATAAATTGATTTCTTGCTTCGAAACCTTATGAACCCTTGCAGTAACTATTAAGCCAGCTGAAATTGCCAACTGGCAAACTCTTTCAACTGAATCAACAGAAAAAGAACCATGTTCAGCATCAAGATGAATGGCATCGTAATCTAATTTAGAAGCATATTCTATTGCATCTAAATTTTCAGATTTTATTGACAAAACATATGCTGTTTTGTGATTTTTTATTTTTTCTATAATTCTATTATTGTTCATAATTATCTCTAGAGTAACAAATTTTTTTACCCACCACCAACAGCACTAATTATTTCTATTTTTGAGTTAGGCTTAATTACAAACTGTTTAAATGCCTCTTTTTTAACTACCTCTCCATTCACTGCTAACGCAAATGATTTATCTTTCAGATCCAAATCTTTAACTAATCCATCAATATTTTTATCTTTACTGATTAAATATTTCTTGCCATTTAATAAAATTTTTATTTTATTTTTTTCCATTTATAATTTCTTCTAAATTTAAAAAAGTCTCATTAGGATTTTTACTCAATAAAAGCTCCCTCATTACGGCTATACCGTCAAAATTATATTTTAATAATCTGTATGCATTTTTTATATTTATTCCTCCAACCAATATTATGTTATCTAAATTCTTGGTATAACTGATAATTTTTTTATTATAAATTGTTGCTACGCCCGGGTGGGTAAGAGTAGGGAAAACTGGGCCTACATGAAAGTAATCAAAAATATTATACGGATTTAAATCTTGAGAATTTTGATGCAATGACTTTCCAAACAAAATTTTTTTTTCTTTGAGTATATTTTTAGTTATCTTAGTGCCTTCAGGGAAATGTACTCCACTAATATTATTTTCTATTGCTAAATCCAAATTTCCATTTAAAAAAATTTCACAACTTTCATCAATTGAATCTTTCATTTTTTTTATAAAATAAATTAAATCCTTTCGATTCAAATTTTTCTCTCTAATCTGAATTCTTTTAAGGCCAAGCCTAGATAATTTAACTGAAAGCCGTACAGTACTTTCTATGTTTAAGAGACTTGTATTTGTAATTAGGGTAACGTTCTTCAAATTTCTCAGGAATTAATTAAATTTGTTTTTGGTGAACTTGCTGAAGCAAATTGTTTTATTGGGATTCTTCCAGAACTAAAAGAAATTCTGCCCGCCTCAACGCCCAGCTTAAAAGCTTTGCCCATATTTTTTGGTACTTTTGACTCTGCAATCGCAGTATTTACTAAGACGGCATCAGCACCAATTTCCATCATTCTTGCTGCGTCCGATGGTACTGCAAGCCCTGCATCAACTACCACAGGAACTTTAGATTGCTCAATAATTATTTTTATATTTTCTTCATTATTTATTCCGTTCCCTGAGCCTATTGGCGAAGCAAGAGGCATGACAGTTGAGCATCCAATACCTTCTAAATTTTTTGCCAATTCAGGATCTGAATTAATGTATGGCAATACTTTGAAATTATTCTTAATTAATTTTTCAGCAGCTTTTAAAGTCATAATTGGATCTGGGAGTAAATATTTTTTATCATTAATAGCTTCTAATTTAATCCAATTTGTCCCAAGAAGCTCTCTAGAAAGTTCGCAAGTTAATATAATTTCATCAATATTTTTACATCCTGCAGTATTGGGCAAGATATTTATTTTTAATTTTTTTAAAAAGCTTAACAAGTCATTACTATTTTTATCATCAAAATCGAGTCTCCTAATTGCCACTGTAATCATTTCTGATTCAGTTGAAACAATATAATCTTTTAACTCGCTTAATGACCTATGCTTTCCAGTTCCAATAAAAAGTCTTGAACTAAATTCTTTTCCGTCTATTATTAAATTATCATTCA
>CAYTXB010000033.1:0-6304 GCA_964440895.1 uncultured Dehalococcoidales bacterium | reverse complement strand
GTAAATTTGGATATCCAATCAATTAAGTTTTGCTTGTTATCTGAATTACATATAAGGATTATATTATTTTCATCAATATTCCAAATAGACACTATATCAATTATTCGTCCATTTTCATTAGTAAATATTGTTTGAGATACAACATTTTGGTCAGGATTAATATTATTGGTAGACAATCTATTTATTAAATCAAATGAATCTTTTCCTGAAACAGAAAAAAAGGAAAGTGTGCTGGGATTAAAAAAGAAATTTCTTTTCATTAAACGGCAAAAGAAGTGCCACAACCACAAGATTTTTTAGCATTAGGATTTGAAAAAACAAACCCTTTGCCATTTAATCCGTCTGAAAAATCAAGAGTGGTCCCTGCGAGAAATATAAATGATTTTTTAGGTACTCTTACTTCAATTGCATGCTGAACAATAATTTTTTCATCATCTGAGGCCTTACTATCAGTAATATCAAGATCATAAGTTAGTCCAGAACAACCCCCGCCTTTAACTGCAACTCTTAAGGCAAAATTAACTTTACCGTCTTGCTGAGCAAATAATTTAACTTTATTTGCAGCTTTTTCAGTAATTTCTATTGTATTTACGGGTACTTGATTAACCATTGTTATATAATTTTATTATATATTAATTTATAACTCTACAGAAAAAAAATAATATGGTTAAAATTTATACAAAAAATGGTGACGAGGGAGAGACTAATTTATTTTTAGGCGGAAAACTATCTAAAAACAATATAAGAGTTGAGGCATTTGGAACGGTTGATGAACTAGTTTCTTCTTTAGGATTTGCAAAAACACTTTCTGAAAATAAAAAAGTTATTGAAATACTAGAAATGTTGCAGCATTCTCTATTTAAAATTGGTGCAGAATTATCTTCAGATTCAAGCAAAACTGAAAGCATAATTAATGTGATTGAAAAAAACAATATTAATGATATCGAATCATTAATAGATAGTATTACTGAATCAATTGATCTAGGCACTGAATTTATAATGCCTGGCACTAGTTCGAGTTCAGCAGCAATTGATATATCTCGAACAGTTGCAAGAAGACTGGAAAGGATAGTTGTAAGTATAAACAAGAGTGAGCCAGTTAATAAGAATATTCTAATTTATTTGAACAGAATTAGTGATCTTTTGTTTGTATTGGGAAGACTTGAAGACAAAGGAAAAGATATAAAAAAAATTAGAGGCATACGAAAGAAAAAGTGAAAACTGATAACTTAATTTTAGGTATAGTTAATCATAGATATGCAAATATACATAGCGTAAAAAAGGCATTGAACTATCTTAATTGCAATCATATTGAACTAAACAATCCATCTGATTTTAATGAAATTGATGCAATTATATTGCCTGGAGTTGGAGCTTTTGATGCAGCAATGCAAGTTTTAAATAATTCAGGTATGGCAAAGTCATTAATTAAAGCAAACCTTAATAAAACACCAATTTTTGGAATTTGCCTTGGAATGCAATTACTTTTTGAGGAATCTGAAGAAGGTTCAGAAAAAGGATTAGGTCTCATAGAAGGGAGTGTAAAGAAAATCATACAAATTGATGATATAAAAATTCCACATATGGGCTGGAATCAAACTAACTATCAAAATAAAAGTAATATTTTTAAAAACATAAAAAATGAATCTTTTTTTTATTACGTTCACAGTTACGAATGTGTGCCACTAAATAAGGACGTGATCACTTCTTATACAAATTATGGGAATAAAATTTGTTCTTCTATAGAAAATGAAAATATCATTGCAACACAATTTCATCCAGAAAAAAGTGGATCAAATGGTATAAATATTTACAAGAACTTTATAGATGGATTAGTGAAATGATTGTTATACCTGCCATAGATCTTATTGATGGCGAAGTAGTAAGGTTGCATAAAGGTGATTATTCAGAAAAGAAAATTTACCATGTAGACCCTATTAATTTATGCAACTCATGGAAAGAACTGGGAATCAAAAGAATACATATCGTAGACCTGCAGGGAGCTTTAAAAGGAAATCAAAAAAACTTAGAAACAATCAAAAAAATAAAAAGTAAAACAAATTTAGAAATTCAACTTGGTGGAGGAATAAGAAATTTTGAAACATCAAAAAAAATGATAGATTTAGGTATTTCAAAAGTTATTTTTGGCACGGCTGCAGTTAATAGCCCAAAAGAAATTGACAAGGCAATAAATCACTTAGGCAAAGATAAAGTTATTGTTGGCATAGATCTTTTAAAAGGGAAAATAAAAATTAGCGGGTGGACTAAAGAAACTAAAATTACATATCAAGATTTAATAAAAAATATGAAAAAAATTGGAGTTGAAGAATTTATGTTTACTGATGTCGAAAAAGATGGGACATTAACTGAACCAAATTATAATATGTTCACTGATCTTATAAAATTAACTGCAAGAAAATTAATTGCCGCAGGTGGAATTTCATCTGAAGAGCATTTAATTAAATTGAATAAGATTGGCGTACATGGGTCAGTTATAGGTAAAGCATTGTATGAAGGTAAAATAAATATTTCAAATATAAAAATATAGTCTTATGAAAAATAATTTAAGCAAAAGAATAATTCCTTGTTTGGATATAGATAAAGGAAGAGTAGTTAAAGGAAAAAGTTTTATAAATCTTGTAGATGCTGGCGACCCTAATGAATTATCAAAGTTTTATAATAAAGAAGGAGCTGATGAATTAGTTTTCCTAGACATAACAGCCAGTCATGAGAAAAGGAAAGCAATTATTGATGTAGTTGAAAAGGTTTCTTCAGAAGTTTTTATTCCATTAACTGTAGGTGGTGGAATTAGAGATTTAGATAACATATCTGAGCTACTACTAGCGGGAGCAGATAAAGTTTCAATAAATACTACAGCTATAGAGAATCCTGAATTTATAAAAAGATCTTCTAGTCAGTTTGGGTCACAATGTATTGTTGTTGCAATTGATGCAAAAAAAATAAATGACAGTTGGAATGTATATACTTATGGCGGAAGAAAAGATACTGGAATTAATGTTATTGAGTGGGCTAAAAAAGCGAATGAATACGGAGCTGGAGAATTACTTTTAACAAGTATGGACATGGATGGCAACAAAAAAGGTTATGATCTAGAGCTATTAAATGAAGTATCAAAAGTTGTTGATATTCCTGTAATTGCAAGTGGTGGAGCCGGAACAAATCAACATATTTTAGATGCTTTTTTAATTGGAAGATCTGATGCTGTTTTGGCTGCAAGTATATTTCATTTTGGAGAATTAAAAATAAAAGACGTTAAGAAATTTTTAAATTCAAATAAAGTTTCTGTAAGATTGTAATATGAAAAATTTGGAAACAATGCTAATACCAGCAATAATACAGGATTCAAAATCAAAAGATATATTAATGATGGGCTATATGAATAGCGAGGCTCTTAAAAAAACAATTAAAGGGCCCAACGTATGGTTTTACAGTAGGTCAAAAAAAAGGTTATGGGAAAAAGGTGAAACTAGTAAAAATTATTTAGAAGTTGTAAGTATCACTACTGATTGCGATAAAGATGTTTTACTGATAACTGTTAACCCAAAAGGACCTACCTGCCACACAGGCAAAACATTGTGTTTTCACGATACAAATCTCGATAATTTAAATTTTGCAGATTCTAATATTGTCAATGAAATATTTGAGGTTATAGAAAATAGAAAAAATAATCCCGAATCTAAATCATATACTTCAAAATTGTTTTCTGAAGGAAATGATTTGATTTCACAAAAAGTGATTGAAGAATTATGCGAATTAATAGTTGAATTTAATTCAAATGAACAAAATGACGAGAGAATCATTGAAGAGGCATGTGATTTATTATTTCATCTTATGGTAATGATTTCTTATAAAAACATTAAAATTAATGCCTTATCTGAAGAACTTGAAAAAAGGAAAAAACATTAACCTTCGTTCAATTGTATGGCATATTTCATACTATCTATCGCAACTTCAATTTGATCATCATCGGGATTGCGAGTGGTAATTTTTTGGATTAAGATACCTGGGCCATTGAGAAGGGTCTTAAAAATTTTAAACTTACTTTTACTTCCAAATTTCAATAACTCATAGCTAATACCTGCTATAACAGGAACTAATAAAATTCTAGAAAATATAAATAATATTAAGTTCTCTCTTGGGAAAAACATAAAAACAACTATACTGACCATTACAACAATCAATATGAATGATGTACCACACCTTGGGTGCTCCTTGGTGTAGTTAAAAAGAAATTCTTTATTTAATTGATTACCATCTTCGTGGGCCCATACAGCCATATGTTCAGCACCATGATACTGGAAGACTCTTTTAATATCTTTGGAAAGCCCTATAAGAAAAATATATGCCAAGACAAAAATTAATCTCAAGATACCCTCAGTGATTGAAATCATAATTTTATTGAACCCTATTTTTTCAAATAACTGGGAAATTAAAGCTGGTGTAACAAAGAAAAGGCCAATTGCTATAGAGAGCGAAATCATTATAAGGATTGCAAGGTTAAACCCAGAATTACTTTTATCATCATCGCCGTTTTTTCCTTCGGCAACAATAGCAGAATAATTAAGTGCTTTGGTTCCAACAATGAGACTATCAATTAAATTTAAAATACCTCTTATAACTGGAACTTTTAAAAATTCGGGCTTATAAAATCTAGAAAATTTAATCTCTTTTCTAATAATTTCACCTTCAGGTGAACGAACTGACATCACAGCAGTCTTTTTTCCTCTTATCATCACACCTTCAATAAGTGCTTGACCGCCATAAGTATTTTGTGAATTTTCGGACAATTTTATTTAATGCTGTATCTTCTTCTCATTCTTTCAACCCTACCTTCTGTATCAACAATTCTCTGTTCTCCAGTGTAGAAAGGATGACATTTACTGCATATTTCAACTTTAATTTCTTTTTGCGTTGCTCCAGTTGTATATTCGTGTCCGCAAACACAACTTACTTCTGCATTAAAATATTCTGGATGTATTTCGTTCTTCATCTTGAAATCACATTTACCCTTTTTTGTTCTTTTTTATCTTTTTGTACTCTTGGTTTCATATCAAATTCTACGATTCCGTCGATTAAAGCAAATAATGTGTGATCTTTCCCTACACCCACATTTTTACCGGGCTTAACTGAAGTACCTCTTTGCCTAACTAAAATAGAGCCAGCTGTAACTTCTGTTCCAGCAAATGCTTTCACCCCTAGTCTTTTCCCGGCACTATCTCTTCCGTTTTTGGATGTTCCTCCACCTTTTTTATGAGCCATTATTTTCCTCTTTTTTTACTTTGGGTTGCGATTTAGTTTTTGATGAGCTTTTAGAAAGCTCTTTAATTTCAACTGAGGTTAATTGTTGTCTGTGACCAATTCTCACAGTATGACGAGTTTTATTCTTGTACCTTATTCCTTTAACTTTAGGACCCTTAAATTGTTCTTTAATTTCACCCACAACGCTTGAATTTTTCACAACAGGTTTACCAATATTAACTTTACCAGACAATGATGTTAGCAAAACATCCTCAAAAGCAACCTTCTCACCTGGTTTACCATCGATTTTTTCAATACTTAAAACTGTACCTTTTTCAACAAGATACTGTTTGCCGCCTGTTTTTATTACTGCGTAATCATTCATAATAGATATTAATTTAACTAGAAAATTTTACATTTCTAATTGAGTGAGGTCAATATTTTTTGTAAAAAAATAAATTAAATTTTAAAATTTCCAAATTAAAGGCTCATTGTCATTAAAATCAACATCAACAATCTTGCAAAAAATAATAGTGTGATCTTCAACGATTTCAGCAGATTTTGGATCACAGAAAAAAACTACCGACGAATCTTTAATATAATTAACACCTTTATTATTTTTTAAAAATTCAAAATTATTTGGAACAAGGTCCTTATTTTTCTTACTAAAAAAATTAGCATAGCTTTCTTGGCCGCAACTTAAAATTGAGAGACTGAAACCATTATTATCATCAATAAGTGATTTAGTATTGGAATCATTTGATAATGAAATTGCTAAAATCGAATACTCTAAAGATACTGAAAAAAAGCTGTTTATTGTAATTCCATGAATAGAATTATTATCAGTAACCAATAAAACTCCAACGGTTGTCGGTAACAATTTCCAAGCATTTTTTATATCTTTAGTAGACAATTATATTTTATTTTTTTGATGGTGGCTTTTTTGTTTTTTCTTCACTATTTGAATCAGCTGCAACAGCTCTTATAGCCGAAATTTTATCACCTGATTGAAGCTTCATAAGTGTAGAGCCTTGGGTAGATCTTC
>CAYTXB010000032.1:0-6335 GCA_964440895.1 uncultured Dehalococcoidales bacterium | reverse complement strand
CAATCTGCTAATATTTCAAAAAGAGAAATCGCATTGGCGATTCGTCTAGCGGTAGGACCCCAGACTCTGAATCTGGTAGCCCAGGTTCGAATCCTGGATCGCCAGCCAGATTTGGCCCCTTCGTCTAGCGGCCTAGGACACCACCCTCTCAAGGTGGAGATCACGGGTTCGAATCCCGTAGGGGCTACCAAAACTTAATATTAAAGGAGATAAAATGAAAAACATAAAAGGTATTTATTTAGGATATGCAGAAAATCTTGAGCCACAATCAAGAGCTTTTGAGGAGGTCGGAGGAGAGCTTATTAAAGGGAGTCTTGGAGATGAACCAGATACTAACAGCGCAAGAAGCTTGTTATCTCCTAAAGACGGATCAAATGAAAAGATAGATAGAGTAGTATCTCTTATAGAGGAAACTAAAGCACAGTCATTAGTTCTTCAAGGTCATGGCTTTCCATTAAATAATGAATTTTTTGAGGCTGTTGGGAAAATAGATGGATTTAAGGGTGTTGCTTGCTTTGGGCACGGATTTGACGGAATTGATGTTGATAGTGCAACTAAAAACGAAGTAAT
Organism: uncultured Dehalococcoidales bacterium; assembly: GCA_964440895.1. Classification (GTDB taxonomy): domain Bacteria; phylum Chloroflexota; class Dehalococcoidia; order Lucifugimonadales; family Lucifugimonadaceae. Next base: position 5,765 of record CAYTXB010000032.1, on the reverse strand, counting down.
TGTTGCTAATGCAGCATCTTTTGGCACAGAAGAGGTGTCTAATCATGCATTAATGCACATGTTAGTTTGTGCAAGAAAATTTGTACTCCACGATAAATTAGTTAAAAATGGCGAATGGACCAGAGAGCACTTACCTCCAATGGGTCATATTTCGGGACAAACTCTTGGAATAGTTGGAATTGGTAATATTGGAAGAGCTATGGGAAGAAAGGCTAAAGGTCTTGGCATGAATGTTATTGCGTTTGATCCAAATGTTTCATCATGGGATTTTAAAGAATATGGAATAGAATTTGTATCTTCTATAAACGAATTATGTCAAAGATCTGATTACGTTAGTTTACACTGCCCATTATTAGAATCAACAAGAAAAATTATGGGAGCTGAACAATTTAAAATGATGAAAAAAACAGCTTACTTAATTAACTGTTCGAGAGGACCTGTAGTAGATGAAAAGGCTTTAATTGATGCTCTTAATAACAATGAAATAGCAGGCGCAGGTCTTGATGTATTCGAAGAAGAACCAACTTATCCAGAAAACCCATTATTAAAAATGGATAATGTGGGTGTGACAAACCATTATGCAAGTTACTCTGAAGTTGCATGGGAAAGAGCTGAAACTCAATTAGGTGAAGAGGCAGTTAGGATAGCAACTGATAGTTACCCGATGTCACTTGTTAACCCTGGCGTTAAATCCAAATTGTCTGGAAAATCAGAAGCTCAAGGTTGGGAAATATATAGAGAATCTATAAAGTAATTTAGAATTTAATACTTAAAATAATTAAACCTAGAATTATTAATTCTAAGTAGTATAATTCATGCAATTAGATAATAATTTTAAGTTAAATGCTAGGACCCAAATACAGGAAAAAATTTTCAGTAATAAATGCGGGAATTGTTGCGGAGATTATTGAAAGATATTTAAGTGACCCTGATTCAATTAATGAGTCAGAATATCAACTTTTGTTATCAACATTTAAATTTGAATCTAATGGAGTAAATTCTAATTCAGATTCAATTAGTTTTGACAAAAGGGATAGAGCTTATTTATATGCTGATTTAAATCCTTTAGAAAAAAATGAATCTGCAAATTATAACTTTGAAGATAGTAAATTAAATCAAATTTACCTTAAAACGATAGGCTGGGAATTTTCACATTTGAGAAATAATGATGAAAAAGAGTGGCTCTACAATACAGTTGAAAATAAGAATATTTCATTAAGTCGAGAAGTGAAACTAAAATTACTTAAGAGACTTATACATGTTGAAAATTTTGAACAATTTCTTCACAAATCCTTTGTTGGTGCTCGTTGGTATGGACTTGAAGGTTCAGAAGCATTAATAATTATATTAGATGAAATTATAAATGGCTTTGAAAATTATGATTCTATTAATTTTGGAATGCCTCATAGAGGAAGGTTAAATGTTCTTGCTCATATATTTGATAAACCTTACAGTGAAATTTTTTCTGAATTTAAAGAAGAAAATATCAATCATATGTCCTCAGGAAATGTTGATGAATACTTACGAGATGTCAAATATCATTTGGGGGCAAAAAAAAGCACTAAGTCTGAATTACTTTTAATACCGAATCCTAGCCATTTAGAAATGATTAATCCAGTCATTTTGGGGGTTACAAAGGCTTATCAGAAAAAAGGGAAAACAAGTCTTGGGGTTTTAATGCACGGTGATGCAGCATTTCCCGGTGAAGGAATTAACTCAGAATCATTTAATTTGAGCAAATTAAATGGGTATGATTCTGGGGGATCAATTCATATTGTAACTAATAATCAACTTGGATTTACTACAAATCCAAGCGATTCTTACCCCCTTCTGCACTCAACTGATTTTGTCAGAGGTTATGACATCCCAATAATTCACGTAAATGGAGATGATATACATTCTTGTATCAAAGCAATTTCAGTAGCAATAGATTACAAGAAAAAATTTAACAAAGATGTTGTATTAGACCTCGTTGCATACAGGAGATTTGGTCACCAAGAAATGGACGATCCGAATATCACTCAACCATTAATGTATAAAAAAATTAAATCCCATCCAACTATTACTGAAATTTACTCTAAAGAACTTATTGATGAAGGAGTGATTAATAATGATGAAATTTTAAATTTTAAAAATTCTCACACTGAAAAGTTAACTAAGGAAAATGAAATTAAATTTGAAAATGAAACAAGCATATGGCCAGGTGAATTTACTACCGAAGATATTAATTATGAAGATAAATCAAACAATATTAGTTCAGAAGAATTATTAGTTATCAATAAAAAATTATATGAAATAAGTAGTTCATTTCAAATTAATAACAGAATAAAACAGATTATAGATAAAAGGTTATCGATGGATGAAGATTTCAAGATAGAATGGGGTCATGCTGAATTATTAGCAATCTCGTCTATTTTAGAGAAAAATGTCCCTGTAAGATTTTCTGGTCAAGATTCTAGAAGAGGAACATTTAGTCAAAGAAATGCCTATTTGTGGGATTCTGAAAATAATTCAGATATAAATCTCTTAGACAAATTCTCCAAGGATTCATATGTTGATGTTATAAATTCTCCATTATCAGAAATGGCTGCATTAGCATTTGAATTTGGTTACAGTATTTCTGAAAATAAAGCCCTGGTTATATGGGAAGCTCAATTTGGGGACTTTGTGAATAATGCTCAATCTGTCATCGATGAATTTATTTCTAGCTCACAACCAAAATGGGGGCTTGATTCAAACTTAGTATTGCTTTTACCGCATGGCTACGAAGGGATGGGAGCTAATCATTCGAGCGGATGGATGGAGAGATTTTTAGATTCTGCAGCTGATAATAATATTGCTGTAGCAAACTGCACAAATTCTTCTCAATATTTTCACTTATTAAGAAATCATGCCCTACAAAATAAACAGGCAAATCCATTAATAATTTTTACGCCAAAAAGTTTATTGAGGCACCCTCATTCTTCTAGCAAATTAAAAGATTTAAGTTCTTCAAATTTTAATAGAATATTAAAACATAGAAATGTAAAAGATCCAAAGAAAATAATATTTGGTTCAGGAAAAATTATTGTTGATATTTTAAATGCAGAAAATATAGGCAACCTAGACCCGAATACAGAAATTATTAGCCTTGAACAACTTTATCCTTTTCCTATTAAAGAGGTGAAAAAGATCCTTAAATCTAAAAATTTAAATGAAATAATTTGGGTTCAAGAAGAGCCAAGGAATAGGGGCGCATGGAAATATTTTAATGAAAATATTATTGAAATTCCTGAAAATAATTTAAGGCTTAAATATTCAGGAAGAAAGCAAAGTGCAACTACCGCCACTGGTTCATCGTCTGTTCATAAAATACAACAAAAAAGAATTATAGACTCTATACTTAAATAATTGATAGAATAATCAATTATGTTACACGAAATAATAGTTCCAGAATTAGCTGAATCGACTGTTGAAGCAACTGTTGCTTCTTGGTTAAAAAAAGAAGGTGAAATAATAACTAAGGGCGATGTAATAATTGAACTTGATACAGATAAAGTAAGCTTAGAAATAGTTGCACCTTCAGATGGATTAATCCAAAGTATTTCAAAACAAGAAGGTGAAACAGTAAAGGTTGGAGATATTTTAGGTACTATTGATGATTCTAAAACAGTATCTAATAATGCAAACAATGGAACCACTGCAAAATCTGCAGAAACAAAAGTTGATAAGCCTCAAGATAACAATGTAGCTACCTCTGGAGTAAACATAACCCCTGTTGCAAAAAAAATTGCTGAAAAAGAAAACATAGATCTTGAAAATATTAAAGGTACTGGGCCAAATGGAAAAATCACTAAAGAAGACTTAATTAGCTCAGAAAAAGAGCCTATTCAAAAACCTGAGCCTGACAAGATTAATAAAGAAAAGAATATTATTGGCAGAGAAGAATCTATAAAGCTTTCAAGGAGAAGAATTACAATCGCCAAAAGACTTAAAGAGGTTCAAAGTGAAACTGTGATGACAACTACCTATAATGAAGTTGATTTATCTTCTGTAATTGCAATTAGAAAAAAATACCAAGATCAATTTATAAAAAAACACAATACCAAACTTGGATTCATGAGTTTCTTTGTTAAAGCTTCGGTAAATTCTCTGCAAAGTTTTCCACATTTAAATGCTGAATTGCATCAAGACGAATTAATTGTAAAAAAATATTATGATATTGGAATTGCAGTTGCTACTGATGAAGGTTTAGTTGTTCCTGTATTGAGGGATGCAGATAAATTATCTTCTGCTGAAATTGAGCAAGGAATAGCTGAACTAGCTACTAAATCTAGAGATAAAAAAATCACTTTGCAGGAATTACAGGGTGGAACTTTTTCTATAACTAATGGTGGAGTTTTCGGATCTTTGATGTCAACACCACTTTTAAATCCTCCTCAAGTTGGAATTCTAGGGATGCATAAAATTATGGAAAAGCCTATAGCTGTTGACGGAGAAGTAGTTGTGAGGCCAGTTATGATGCTTGCAGTTACATATGATCATAGGATTATAGATGGTGCTATGGCTGTTCAATTTTTAGTTAGAATTAAGAATTTACTTGAAGATCCTTATCAACTCCTTATTGATGCGTAAAACAAAGATAGAATCTGTTGAAACCATCCTTTGGGATAAATGGTTAATTATTAAAATTATATGTGAAGATGGGACAATTGGAGTAGGCGAAGGTGGTGTTCACGGCTGGCAAAGACCAACTAAAACAGCTATAGAAACTATGAGTGAATATTTAGTTGGGAAGGACCCTTTTCTGATTGAGCATCATTATCAATTTTTATATAGATCAAGTCATTTTATGGGCTCTGTAATTCAAGGGGCACTTTCTGCAATTGACATAGCTCTATGGGATATAAAGGGTAAAAGATTAAATTTACCAATCTATGAGTTAATCGCTGGAAAAACAAGAGATAAAGTCAGGTGTTACATTCATGTTTCAGGTAATGAAACGGATGATTTAGTTTTAGATGCAAAAAATAAGGTCGATCAAGGATTTACAGCTATAAGATTTTCACCGTACTCTGAAAATTTTCATTTATACAAATCATTATCCGAATGGATAAATGATGCCCACAATAGAATAAGTGCCGTTATCGACGAAGTAGGTAATAACGTAGACATATGCATAGAAATTCATAGACAAATGAATCCAGCCGAATCTATATCTTTAGCAAAAAAATTAGACAAATTTGATATATTTTTTTATGAAGACCCTATGCTTCCCGACTCGCCTTTAGTAATGAAACAAATTAAAGACCAGTGCAGATTACCAATTGCTACAGGAGAAAGATTTACATCAATTTTTGATTTCCAAAATTTACTTGAATTAAATGCAACCGATTATATAAGACCCGATTTGTGTTTGGCAGCAGGAATTAGTGGTTGTAAAAAAATTTCAGCCATGGCTGAAGCTAAGCACATTAAAGTTATTCCTCATAACCCTTTGTCACCAATTTCTACAGCTGCTTGCGTCCAACTTGATGCTTCTATTCCTAATTTTGCTTTACAAGAATATACTGGCGAGTCTGAATATCCAAAAAATAAGCTATTAGTTAAACCCTTAAAACTTGAAAAAGGGTATCTTATTGTGCCCGAAGAACCTGGATTAGGTGTTGAGATAAATGAAAAAAGTTTAAAAGAAATTAAGGAATCACCAAAGATACTTGATACACCTATTGGGTTCGATGGATCAATTAAAGACAGATAATTAAATAATTGAAAAAAATAAAATA
>CAYTXB010000031.1:0-6831 GCA_964440895.1 uncultured Dehalococcoidales bacterium | reverse complement strand
TTAGCCCTTACACTAAAGTGGGATTAGGTTATACTTTTATGTATTGTAAAAATATAAATTAAATTATGACTTTTGAATCAAGAAAATTGCCTGGCGAAAGAATTTCATCTCTTGTAGATGTTATTAAGAAAAAAGGTCACGCAATTGGGCTGGAAGCACATAGCGGACTAAGTGGTTTAGTAACTGAAAAATTGGATTTTGATTTTATATGGGAAAGTAGTCTAACCGATTCTGCAAGCAAAGGGCTTCCGGATGCATCTATAGTTGGAAACGAAAGCAGAATCCACACCATTGATGAAATACTTAATGTAACTACAAAGCCCATGATTGTTGATGGGGACACAGGTGGAGATGAAGATAATTTTAGATTCCTAATTAAAAGGCTAGAAAACCAAGGAGTTTCAGCTGTAATTGTAGAAGACAAAATTTTTCCTAAGAGAAATAGTTTTGGGGGAACCGTTGGGGCAGGCATGGAAGACCCAAATATATTTTCAAAAAAATTAGAAGTTGGAATGAAAACGAAGACTACTAATGACTTTTTAATTATTGCTAGACTTGAAAGCTTAATAGCTGGCTTAGGGATGAATGAAACTATGATGAGGGCTGAAAAATACATAAATGCTGGGGTTGATGGAATTATGATACATTCCAAACTCAAAGAGCCAAGTGAGGTTTTAGAATTTATTCCTAAATTTGAAGCATTATGTAAAAAATTAGGCAGGAGACCTTACTTAATTGCAGTTCCAACAACTTACAACAATATAAGCGACGACGAATTAATAAAATCTGGCGTTGATATAATTATTCATGCAAATCATTTATTAAGAGCTGCTTATAAATCTATGATGGATACTGCTGCTCTCATTTCTAATTCAAGAAGGAGCTATGAATCAGATTCTAATATTGCCTCTGTAAAAGAAATTTTTTCAGCAGTTGGTTATGACAAAATTATTGAAAGAGATAAAGAAAAGTCACCTAACATTTCAGCTTTAATTGCTTGTGCAGGTGATCATAAAATAGGAAATTTAAATAGGTCATTAAATAATATTTCTGGAAAACCACTTATTAAACATCAAGTGGAAACATTTAGAAGGTCTGGTATTGAAAATTTAACAGTCACAGTAAACAACCTTAATGAATTTGATTCTATTTTAGAAAAAAATATTAATATAATTGAAACTGATAATAATAGCTCGAGTCAGTTGTTGGATTCTATTATGTCAGGACTCAAAAATATTAACGGTCCAATTATTTTAACTTACGGAGACATACTTTTTAATGACAAAATTATTTCTGAATTAGTTTTAGGTGAAAATGATATTGTCATTGCTGCAGATTCATCATATAAATACCACAAGCACGATATAGATAAAAAATTAGAGCTTGTAGCTTATAAAAATCCTGACAATAATTTTTCAAGAAGAAAATTAAAAATGACAGATACTTTTGAAGTCAAAAAGTTAAGCAAAGATCTAAATTTAGAAGAAGCTCAATCTGAGTTTTTTGGTTTAGCTTTTTTCTCTAAAGAAGGAATTATAAATCTAAAATCATGTTATGAAGAAATTAAAAACGACACTAAATATAACTTATTTATAGATTTACTTAATTACATGATGAAAAAAGAATTCAAAGTTTTTTGCAATGAATTTGATGGAGGCTGGATAGAACTTCATACAGAAAATGATTTTAAATTAGCTGAAAAGGAGTTAGAGAATTGAGTATTAAGGCACATTCATTTGTCCAAATTTTAAAATCTCATTCTTTTAATAATATTTCGGGTGTACCAGATTCAACTTTTGGAAATTTATATAATTTAATCGATGATGATCCTGATATAAATTATTTTAGAGCAAACAGAGAAGATACTGCTTTAGGAATAGCCTCAGGATTTTCAGTTTCCAATAAGAATAGTTGTATTATTATTCAAAATTCCGGAATAGGAAATATAATCAATCCTTTAACTTCTTTTAATCTAATTTATAAAATTCCTGCGCTAATCATTGTTGGCTGGAGAGGGTACGGAGGCAAGCCAAATGATGCCCCTGAACACTGGGTTATGGGAGAGAAGACCACTGAATATTTTGAAATGCTGGGCATTCCATTTGAATGCTTTGAGGATGACCATGAAACCCAAGAGGAAATTGAAAAAAAATTAATTCACCAATTGGATTTGTACTCTAAAGAGAAAAAATTGAGATCAATAATAATAAAAAAAGGTGTTGTTGTTTAAATGATTTCAAGAAGCGAAGCAATTAAAATGATAATGAAGAAAACAACTTCAGGTCATTTAGTATTATCCACAACCGGAATGATATCTAGGGAAGTTTTTGCTCATAATGATAGGCATCAAAATTTTTATATGATTGGCTCAATGGGCCTTGCTTCTTCTTTTGCTTTTGGCATAGCTAGATCTAATCCTGATAAAAAAATAATAATTTTAGATGGTGATGGAAGCTTTCTTATGAATTTGGGGGCGGCAGCATGTATTGGTTTTTACAATACATCAAATATAGTCCACATTATCCTAGACAATTTTTCTTACGAATCTACAGGCAGTCAAAATTCAATTTCAAAGAAAATAGATTTATGTAACATCGCAAAATCATCAGGATATAAATTTGTTGAAGAAATTGTAGATTTTAATATCAACAAGATAAGTTTTGATAGGAATGAATTATCTTTTTATAGAATTCATGTTGGAATTAAAAGTAATGAAGAAATTTCAAGAGTTACTCACACTCCTGAAGAAATAACCAATAATTTTAAACTCACATTATGAACATAAATGATTACTTAAATGATAAAAAAAATAGACCGGTTGCAGTTGCTTCAATGTGTGCCGACCCATTACATCATGGCCATATAAACATCATTAATGAGGCAAAAAAATATGGAAATGTTGTGATTGGATTGATGACTGATGAAGCCATGGAGAGCTACAAAAGGAAACCTTTAATCAAATATGAAAATAGGTTAAAAGTTGTGCAAGAATTAAAATCTGTCTCTCATATACTCCCATTAAAAGATTTAAATTTTGCGTCAGTTGCAAAAAAATATCAATTTGAATACTACGTCCACGGAGATGACTGGATAAATAATGTGCAATCTGAATCAAGAAAAAAACTTATAGAAGTAATGAAGGTTTGGGAAGGAAAAGTAATAGATGTACCTTACACAGATGGAATCAGTTCCACAGATTTAGCATCAAAATTATAATTTTTTATTGCGCCAAATATCCACCATCTACTGGAAGACATGCCCCAGTTATAAATGATGCCTCATCAGAAGCTAAAAATAACGCTGCAAAAGCAATTTCTTCTGGTTCAGCTAATCTCCCCATAGGATGAAGCGAAGTTATGTACTCTTCAACTTTTTTATCTTCCCACAGCATCTTTGTTAAATTTGTCTTTGAATATCCTGGGCATAATGCATTAACTCTAATATTTAATTCTGCAAAACCTACTGCCATGTCCTTTGTTAACTGTATAACTCCTCCTTTTGAATGAGGATAAGGATTTATGCCTTTTAATTTTGAACTGATACCTTTATTGTATCCAACGAATCCATTTATAGAAGCCAAATTTACAATTGACCCACCATTCTTTTTCATTTCATTTGAAGCATAATAAGACATTAGGTATGTGCCTTTGAGATTCACACCCATTACCCAATCCCATGTTTCTTCAAAATCAAAACTTTCTGGTGCACCTCTTGGATTTACACCTGCGCAATTTATTAAAATATCTAGGCTACCTAATTTATTAATGGCAAAATTAACTATTTTTTCAGCGTCACTTTTTTTGGATACATCTCCGCATATCTTTTCTATGCCAGATTCTTTAGAGATGTCATTTATCGAATCATCAAGCCATTTATCTTTTAAATCTGTAAGAACTAAATTAGCGCCTTCATTAAAAAATAATTTTGAACAAGCTTTACCAATACCTGACCCGGCTCCAGTAATTAATACATTTTTTTGTTTAAGCCTCATAAATATCTATGATAATGAAGAAAAATAAATGATATTAAATTGGTGGGCGATGAGGGACTCGAACCCCCGACCCTCTCGGTGTAAACGAGATGCTCTACCAGCTGAGCTAATCGCCCAATATAATATCAGAAGTTATTATAACTGTTGCTGAAAATATTACTACTTTGAGTATATTTATAAATTATCAATTTAGATATTCAGCGATTTGACCAAAAGATGCATAGCCTTGAAATTTCGCAATAATCATACCTTTGTCTGAAATGATAAATAACCACTGGCCTTCATCAAGGCCCCATTCATCAATTATCAAGTTTAATTCTCTATTTTCAAAACTACTTTTTACTTCCTTTGGATTACTGTATGTATCTACATGAACAATAGGTATTTTTGAATATTCATTTCTAATTTCATTTAGTGTTTCCATTTGAGGGCCACATGTTGGGTCTGTGCAAAAAGCAGGGCTCATTATTGAAAGAATAAATTGTTTCTTGTCATTTAAAAGATCCAGAATTTTATTTTGATAAAAATCGATATTTATTGGTGGTATACCTGTAGTTAAATTTTCAACATTTTCTTCATTTATTGTTTTATTATTTGATCTTTTTGCTAGGTCTCCTACGTTTAAAGAATTAGATAATTCATTAACCTTAAACTCTACTTCAGTGTCTCCGATTTCTAATTTCCAAAAGCCACTTTTTTCAAAATCTATTATTTCGGTATATATACCATTATTAATATCTGTATCGTAATAATCTGGAAATTTTATAAATTTGAAATCCTTTTTAAATTTAGGATAACCTCCCTCGCCACTAAAATTTAATTCCAAACTTTCACTATTAACTAAACCATTTTTATCTGCAACAGCTATAGAGAATCTATTTGTCCCCACCTGAAGGTCTTCAGTTGCTATAAATACTTGTACATTTTCAAGTGACTGAGAACAAGAATACAAATTAATTTGCAAAATGAAGATAAGAATTATGATAAAACTTCTTTTCAATTAAAAACCCTCCTCATAAGAACCAAAAGTAAATGCGAAAACTGAAATACCTTTGTCTTCCGGAATCATGGTTATTACCTTTTCATCGTAAATTGGTAATATTAGTAGAGAATACATTTTGGGTTGATTTACTAAAATAAAACTTCTACCTTGGTCATCGAACTGAATGTCGATTCCAGCTTCATTTTCTTTTAAAGATTTTCCATCAAGCTTTACAAATACTTTAGCTTCATTTTGACTTGAAAAAACTCCATTTACACTTTTTGACCTAAATTTAAATGCTAAATAATTAGATGGGTCGAATGAATCATTATTTGAAATTACTCTCTCAAAATCATTATTCCAATTTCCATTTAAATAAAATTTATTATGGGAATAATCATAATCGTCAATATATAAATAAGATTTTCCGATGTTGTCATAATAATCAAGATTTCCACAATATAAACCTCCGTAAGAAAGATTTCTATCGCTGCCCATGTAAAGTTCTCTGGTCATTCTATAGAAAGGTCTTTCTCCATCGGCATTATCATTATTCATCCCAGCAGCATCATCATAAAATCCTCCAAAAACTGATTCAGCGATTTCTTGGTATTCAATCTTTCCAATTTCCTTAGATGACAGATCTACTTTTTTTTCTTCAAGCAACTTTCTTATTTCTTTTTCAGCCTCAACATAACCACCTTCTCCAAAATGGGTATAAACTATTTCACCCTTAGAGTTAAATAGATATTTTGCTGGCCAATACCTATTTTTAAATTCATCCCAAATTTCAAAATCATTATCTAAAACAATTGGATATTGAAGATTATGTTTTTCAACAGATTTTTTTATATTTTTTATTTCTTTTTCAAATTCAAATTCAGGAGTATGGACACCAATTATTTTTAATCCACTGTCTCTGTATTTTTGATCCCATTCATTTAAAAAAGGAAATGTGCGGATGCAATTTACGCATGTGTAAGTCCAAAAATCTATAAGAACAATTTCACCGTCTCCAATAGATTCACCAATTGAAATAGGGTCAGAATTTATCCATTCAAGATTTTGAAAGTCTGGAATCTCGTGGTCTGGATCAATATAAACACTTTCTTGTTCAACTTCAGAACAAGATATTATTGCGAGCAATAAAAATAGAAAATTAAGAAATTTGAATATTTTCATACTCTTCAATCCAGCCTAAACCTTCTTCAGTAGTTTTTAAGGGTTTGTATTCTGCACCTATAAAACCATCATAACCAAGACTATCTATATGCTTAAAAATCGTATGGTAATTAATTTCACCGGTTCCAGGCTCATTTCTCCCTACTACATCAGCTATTTGAAAGTGACCAATGATAGAAATATATTTTTCAATATTATTCATTAAATTTCCTTCCATTAATTGCATGTGATAAACATCGTATTGAAGACCAAAATTATTGTGATTCACATCCTTAACAACTTTTGCACCATCAGTTGAATTATTTATAAAAAAGCCTGGCTGATCATAAATATTGATTGGCTCCATTAGTAGTTTAGTTCCACAGCTTTCAAATAACGGGGATGCGTAAAGGAGGTTTTCAATAAAAGTATCATATTGAATAGAATCTTCTACGTTACTAAGCTTCGGGCCTGGGATGCAATTAATTGCATTAACATCTAATTCATCACAATATCTAACTGAGTTTTCAATTCTTAATTTAAATTCATCTTTTTTTTCAGGATTAAGGGCTAAATTCATTATTCCTGTTGATTCATCCAATACATCAACATTTATCAAAACTTGCTTCAAGCCCAAATCACTAATTAACAGCTTTAATTCATTTAAATCAATTCCATACGGGTTCTGCAACTCAAC
>CAYTXB010000030.1:0-6924 GCA_964440895.1 uncultured Dehalococcoidales bacterium | reverse complement strand
ATAATTTTTATCGTATAATAAAATTTATGATAAATATAGGAATAATTAGTGTTTCAGATAGAGCTTTTAACAAAGTCTATAAAGATGAAGGTATTCCTGAAATTGAAAAAATACTTTCAGTTGATAATGATTTTAAAATTTTAAATAGACAAATCATTCCTGACGACAAAGTAATCATACAAAATACTTTAACCCAATTCTGTGATGAGGAAAAACTAGATATCATTTTAACTACTGGAGGTACGGGGCCTTCTTCAAGAGATGTAACTCCTGATGCAACATTAGAGATAATTGATAGAGAATACCCAGGTTTTGGAGAATTGATGAGGCTTGAATCACTAAAATATTCAAAGAATGCCATTTTAAGCAGGCAGATAGCAGGCACAAGAGGCAAAACATTTGTATTAAATTTACCTGGTAACCCAAAAAGTATTAGGGAAATTCTGCCTTTAATAATTGACCAATTAAAACATTTTATAGAAAAACGCTAATTAAGATTCTTCGTCCTGATTCCACTGTTCGTAGCTATCTGAATCTTGCCTTTCAAAACCTTTTTCAATGTCGTCAAAATTTTTAAAATCATCTTCTTCATTTGATTCTGTAATTCTTGCCCACGTTTTAGCTATAAGAATTCCATCATTTGTAAACGTCACGTACGCCACAGGACCTTTTGATGAATTTCTATGTCTTTTAATGTAACCCCTTTGTTCAAGAAGCCTAAGTGAAGTAGAGATCTTTGACATATGATTTTTATTGTCGACATTAAATGAGTCTTTAGGAGACCATGGAATCAAAAATTCGGTATCTTCCATAAACCTTTCTTTACCTTTGCTTTGCATTTTTTCATTAGAAATCAAAACTAAATTTTTCAACATCCATTTCAAAATGTCTTTCTGGGTTGAATTTATTCTGCCTCTGTATCTTTTCACAATAATTAATGAACAATTTATAAATTTCAGTGTAATCTAAAATAGGTAAATTTTTAATATTAACTACAATTTTTATATAGGAGGTTTTATGAGTTTTTCAGGCAAAGTCACAATTGTAACTGGCGGTGCATTAGGAATTGGAGGAGGAATTGCAAGAAAATTTTCTGAGAAAGGTTCAAAGATAGTTATTGCAGATATAGATAAAGATTCTGCAATAAAAAATTCTAAAAAAATTATTGCAATGGGCGGTGAATGTGAATTTGTAAAAACTGACGTCTCCAAATCTAGCGACATTAAAAACATGATTGATTTTACTTTGGATAAATTTGGGAGAATCGATAATTTAATTCAGAACGCTTTTTCTACTGCAAATAATTCAAGCTTTGGCGGCTCAGCCCTAGAAGTTGATGAAAAGAATTGGGATCAAGGAATTGCGATGCTACAAAAAGCTATTTACCTAGGTGCTAAATATGCAGGTAATGAACTTATTAAAAATAATGGAAATATAATAAATATATCTTCTGTGCATGGGCTATTGATGTCAAAGGGAGCTCTTATATATGAAGCTGGGAAATCAGCTGTTATTGGGATGACCAAACAAATGGCGTGTGATTTTGGTCCATTAGGGGTTCGAGTTAATGCTATTTGCCCTGGACATATAGTTACAGAAAAAATGGATGCAAGATGGAAAGAAATACCATCAGGCTTAAAATTCTTTGAAGAGCAATACCCAGTAAGAAGAACTGGGGTACCTGAAGACATAGCAAACGGAGTTGCCTTTTTATGCTCTGATGAAGCATCTTTTATTACGGGCCACTCATTAGTGATTGATGGTGGATTAAGTATTCAGCTCCAGGAAGATTTTGGGGTAGATCAGGCTAAATATGCTTTAAACAATGAAATTGATTTTCCTTATTAAGCTAGCAATATAATACCTATAAGCGCTAATACTCCTGAAATAAATTTAATAAATATATTAACTTTATCTAACTTTTCTTGAGTATCTTGCTTTAAAGTATACGCTAACAAAAGACTAAAAATTATTGTAAATATAGGCCTTGATCCATTTAGGGAATTAACAATAGAAACTTCAATATGATTTAACGAAATAACAATCAAGTACATACTTAGTAATGGAAAAATTGTCTCAAAAACAAATAAAGCTGTGCCTCTTTTTTTATGACTAAAAAATATTTTTAAACTACTAATATTTACTTTATTTATAAATGGTATCCCTGCAGCAAAAAATAATCCTAAAGCTCGTAAACTTAAAATTTGAAAATCGGAGAATATTTTTTTATCAATTGAATATTTAATAAGTATGCTTGCTATAGCAAAAAATATTCCACCTAAAATTAAACTATATATAGCTGATTTATTGATTGATTTTATATTTTTATCCCATCTGATTGAAGCAAATATTGATGATATAAATATAAAAATTATCCCCAAATACTTTACTAAGGATAAATTTTCACTTAAAAATAATAGCCCGATTACAGGAACAAGTATTGTGTGGATTAGATAGATAGGCTCTACTCTAGATATTTCTTCAATATCCATAGCTTTTACTAAGAATATTAAACTCAATCCAAAAAAAACTCCTGACAAAATTACAATTAAAGATTGAGATTTTAAAAGTTCAAATAAATTGATTGGATCAAAGGCAAACAATAAAGCAAAAATCAATATTTGCATGCCTCCGCTATACAAACAAAATGACTTGTAATCCAAATTGTCATCGCCCTCTAAAACAAAGAACTTGTCTACAACATTTACAGACGCCATCAACAATGAAGAAACCAATGGCAATAAAATCCATAACTCCATTATTAGCCCCTTTTCTTTTTAACTAAAATCCCAAACATCAAATGAAAAGTTTTCTTCATTTGAGTTTCTGGCTCTTTCTCTGTTATGACGTTCTTTTAATTTATCTCCAAGGTTATCTGGATTCCCCTTTTTCCCCATTGCTAAAATAAAAACAACGTGATTTTCATTAGGGATTTTAAGAGAACTTTTAACCTTGCCTTCATCCCATCCGCCTATTGGATGAGTGTCAATTTTCAGTCTTTCAGATTGAAGCATCATATTTTGCCCGGCATAACCAACATCTAAAAACTTTTTATTGAGCCTTTTATCATCAATAACGCAAAATACAGCAAATAAAGTGCAGTCTTCAGCCCATTCTTTGTTACTTTCACTTAAAGAATCAAATAGGGAATTGTATGAGTTGCTGTCACTTGAAACAAAAATAACTTTCCAAGGCTGCATATTTCTTGAAGATGGGGCCCATTTTGCAGCTTCGATTAAAATTTTTATCTCTTTATCTGTAATTTTCTCACCAGAAAAGCTCAACGAGCTTTTACGGTTAATAATTTCAGGTATCAATTCGTCTTTCATTGTTCCATTTTATCAGTTATTTTCTCAATCATTTCATTTAGGGACAATTTCTCTGGAGGCAAGCTCTTAATTAATTCATATACTTTTTCAGATTCACTATGAAAACCCCCAGTTAAACCTGATTCCTTGTAAGTTAAGGATATTTCATTCATTTCTCCGATCCATCTGTACGCCTTATGCTTGATGCTCGGAACTTGCTTCAAAGCAACTCCATGAAAAAATTCTTCTGAATAATTTAATTCATCAATTAGTTCTTGGTATACATCATTTTTTTTTGCAACTATAAATGCGCCAGCAACTAATGCTTTAGAACCCTTTGTTATTGATGCGTAAACCATTTTCATGGCTGATGCTTGAAAATCTGAACCATTTAAAATAATGATTTCTATTCCTTTTCCAGAAAGAAAGTGTAACTTTTCAGCTAATTTTCCTGACATATAAACCCTTGGTGAGTAATTTTGATTTGGCGGCCCTCCCATAATACTCGCATCAACATAATTTATCTTTTTAGAATCAAGTATTTTTTTAATTTTTTTTGCTGTCATTGTAGATATGGCATTCATATCACAATAGATTTGATTTTCCTTTACTGCATAATTTGAATATAGTTCAGCTGTTTCAATAGCTTTGTCAGGAGGTATTATAGAAATTACAATGTCAGACTCTTTGGAAAAATTTTTAACAGACAAAGCGTCTTTGATTCCATACTTAACTGCCCTATTAATACTAATTTCAGATCTGCCATTGAAAACCGAAATAACATCAAGGCCATTTTTAACAAAGAACCTTCCAATTTCAGAACCCATTTCACCTAAACCTATTAAGCCAATAATCATAAATCTCCTTTAAATAATATTTATAATGAAAATATCACAATTCCTTGAAAGATTTAAAAATTGTGCCATTTGCCTATAGAAATTATGAAACACCATAATGTATGATGACATTAGATAATTTTTGGGGTGTTGTGGATTGGAGCCCTTTATTTTTCCTCCAAGAAAAATGCCTAATGTATAACGCCCCCTAAATTAGATATAGACTTCTTCTGACGAGCCAATAGTATTTCTTTTTTCTGATTGCTCTTTTAAAAATTTTATTTCATCTTCAGTGATTTCATTTAATCCAGAATTAACTATTTCTAGAGCTAATTTAAATAATTTTTCATTCCCTGGAGGTAAAAAAGACACAACATTTTTTGAAAGAGTAAATTTAATTGCCATTTCTATAATATCTTTATCAGTAAGTGGCTTATACCAACATTTTTTATATTCCCCTCTATCTTCAGTTGGCCATAGTTCATTTGCCATACATTTTAGGGCTAAAACTGATACGTTCTTATTCAAACATTTCTCAAGAATTTCATTGCCAAACCCCTTATTCAAAATTAAAGCCCAATTTACTGGAAATAGAATTGAATCAAAATCATAATTATCAAGCAATAGGTTTGCAACTTTAATAGAGTGGCAAGAAAATCCTATATGCCTGATTTTACCTTGCTCTTTTGCCTTAAAAAGTGTGTTTAATGCTCCTTTGGCAGAGCTTACTTTTTTGTAATCATCTTCTGATTTCATCCCATGAAGTTGATACAAATCAAAATAATCTGTTTTAAGTTTTTCAAGAGAGTCATTTAATTCAATTTCAGAACCATTTTGATCTCTTTTATTGGTTTTGCATGCAAGAAATATGTTATGTCTAAGCTTACTTAGACCTGGCCCCATTAATTCTTGGGCATTGCCGTAACCAGGAGCAACATCATAGTAGTTCACTCCCCTATCGTAAGCAAAATTAATTATCTCATCAGATTCTTTAACACTTGTATCTTTGACAACTATTCCACCTAAGCCAACTACAGATAAATCAATCTTGCTTGGACCATATTTTCTGTAAAGCATAATTGTTACTCAGATGGAGGTGTATAGTTAGACATAGCAGTTTGAGCTTTTTCAGCAATTGCATTTATATCTACTGTTTCAAATATATCAATTGTCCCTACTCCTTGTGCTTCAACTGCCATTTTTACTGCCGCAACAGTTTCAAAGCTATCTGCTTCAATTGTTGCTATGAAATCGTAAGGTCCCCTTAAAAATTCAATGTCAGAAAAAGATGCACCCATAGCAGATGACAATGCATTTACTGCAGCCTTTCTGTCCTGTTTAGGGTTTTTGATAAAAGCTTGAAAACTTTCTTCAGTATATGTTCCTAAGGCATAAAATTTAGCCATAATATCCTCCTGTTTTTTTATTTAACTTATCATTTAATTGTTAAATTTGTATAAATTAGCAGCCAAAATAAATTTTAAAATCATCGAGTAAAACTACAGGGATATCCAATTTGTTTGCAGACAATATTCCGGTCGTATTTCTAAATTTAACTAAATATGCAATAACATTGTTACTTGAATCAATAATAAATAACGGGTAGTTTCTCATTGACTTTTCAAGTTCATAAAAAACTTGATTACAACCCTCAGCCTCATTTATCCTTGGGAATTTTTTTAATTTAAACCTAGGCTCTTTAAGTTCAGATTCTGAAGGCTTGAATTGCTGTATTGATGTTCTTCTATGCTCAACAAATTCTAATTCTTTATCTGATAACACAGTCTCAATTAGATTGAGGTCCTTTGTTACAACAAATTCATCAAATGTAGGTTCCTGACCTGAACAAGAAGAAAATATCAGAAACAATAAAAATGGTAAAAGCAATACAATTATTTGAATTACCCTCTTTAACATTTATTCGCTTTTTACTTTCACCTTTTTTTTATCTCTTGAAGATTTGTACAGGGCCTGAATAGCTGCAGTATTTCTTAATCCATCTTCAGGAGGATAGGTTGGATTTACCCCATTTATTATGCAATTTGAAAATTCATTAAATTGCTCGACAAATCTATATTTTGACTCGACTTTTAAAATTTTTTCTTTAATGTTGTCATCAGAGACACCTTTTTTAATAATTATTGGTCCAGAGTCATCAAACATATTTGGTATTTCAATCCTTCCATTTGTTAAATCTATATTCATATGACATCTAAATGGCTGGTTCATGCTTGTTGTAATACTTGATAGTACACCACTTTCAAATTCCATAATGCCTTTGAAAGTAGTATCTACTCCATAATTATTAATATCAAAACTTTCCCCTTTTGCATAAATTGGCTCTTCAGAAAGAACAAATCTAGTTGCATAAACTGCATAACAACCTGCATCCCATAGCGCACCTCCAGAAAGAGAAGGATTGAACCTAATATTATTTTCTGGGTTCGTTGTGAAACATAATGAGGAGTCGGTAGTCACTACACTTCCAAGATCACCATTTTTTATAATTTTTTTTGCAGTTTTTAAGTGATGATTCCACCTGTGAGTGAAAGCTTCGACTAAAATAACATTATTAGCATTCGCAGCATCTATCATCTTTCTGCATTCATCTGTTGTAGTTGCAAGAGGCTTTTCACATAAAATATGTTTTCCAGCTTCAGCGCATTTTATTGTCCAATCACAATGCATGCTATTTGGAAGCGAATTTATAATTGCATCAACTTCCGGGTCATTTATTTGCTCTTGATATGAACCAAAAAACTTTTTTATATCATATTTTT